>JAEVYR010000142.1 GCA_023392645.1 Chloroflexota bacterium
GATCGATCCGGGGCGCTCGTGGTCGATGGCCGGCAGCGAGCCTACCCGGTGACGGTGATCGGGTTCTCGAACACGGCGTTGTAGTAGTAGCCCTTCCGGTTCCAGTCGACCGTGGCGGGCTGGGTCATCATCAACTCGTCGGTGGCGCGAGCCTTGAGGCTGGTCTCCCCGGGCTGGGCATCCCAGGTGTGCTCGAATTTTACCCAGGCCATGCGCCCGGCGTCCTCGACGATCTTGGCTTCCTCCCAGTTGGTGCCACCGTCGGTGCTGACCTCGATCATCTGCACCTTCCCGAAGCCGGACCACGCGTACCCGACGAGCGTCTGCTCGCCGGCCGTCAGCTCGGCGCCGGTGGCGGGCGAAGCGATCACCGACTTGACGGGCATCTCGCGCACCGGGCGAATCTTGCGCTCGAAGGCGTCGATCACCGTGTAACTGTCGGTGTTGAGCTTGCCCTGGAAGACGTGATCGATCACCTCGATGCCGATCACCCACTTGGTGGAGGCGATCCCGCCCCATCCGGGCACGAAGAGCCGCACCGGACCGCCGTGCACCTTGGGCAGCTCCTCACCGTTCATCTCCCAGACCAGCATGGTGTCCGGGGCGAGCGCATCGCTGATCGGCAGACCGCGCTGCATCTCGGCGAAGTCGCCACCCTGCGAGACGATCTCCACCGCGCCGTCCTGGACGCCGGCCTCCGCGAGGATCGGGGCGAGCGCGGTGCCGGTCCACTCGGCGTTGCCGACGGCGGTGTTGCCCCACTGCGTGCCCGAGGCGTTGGGCTCGAAGAACCCGCGGCTGTTGCCGGAGCACTCGAGGAAGGACGTGAAGGTCACCACGTCCCGAGCCTTGAGGTCGTCGAGCGTGAGCTCCATCGGGCTGTCGACCAGTCCGCCGATCGACAGGCGCCAGGTCGCCGGGTCGATGTCGGGCACCGGACCGTTGTTGCGAATGTAGAAGATGTCGTTCGGGGTGATGAACTCCCCGTCGAGGGCATCCAGCGGCGTGCCGTAGTTGAACGGGTCGTACTGGATGAGGCGATCGTCAAGATCGAAGACTTCGCGCAAATCCTCGCCCGGCTCGGCGGCCATCGGCGGCACCGCAAACGGAGTCGCCTCCTGGGCGAGCCCCTCGCTGGCGAGAATTGAGGCAATCACCGGCGCGGAAAACCCCGCGACTGCGAGTCGTTGCATCAATGCGCGCCGCGACAGGTGCGTACGCTCGCGATCTTCGATAGGCTGAACCATCGCCTGTTCCTTTCCCTGATCGGGGGCCACTCCCCCAGTCCCGGTGCCCCGATGGTACTACACGCGGCACCCATCCCGACCGCGCCGCGGATCGGGACCTTCCTGAACCTCCGTCCACAGCCTGCCCTATTGCAGCTCCTCGCCAAAGCGCGGGAGGCCGGCCATGAGGCCGCCATCGACGTTGAGCACCGCGCCGGAGACCCACGCCGCCTCATCCGACGCGAGGAAGAGCGCCGCGTTGGCGATATCCTCCGGCTCGCCGACGCGCCGCAAGGGATACCACTGGCCCACGCGCTCGAAAACGCCGGGATCGCGATCGACGCGGTCCTGCCAGATCGGAGTCCGGATCGTCCCGGGGGCGATGCAGTTGGCGCGAACGCCTTTCGGCCCGTAGCGGGTGGCGAGATTCTTCGTGAAGTTGATCACTCCGGCCTTGGCGGCGCTGTAGGGCTCCTCGCCGATGCCGGCCTGACCGTTGACCGAGCTGATCGTCACGATCGCGCCCCGGCCGGCTTCCAGCATGCTCGGCAACACCGCCTTCGCCGAGAAGAACACGCCCTTGAGCACGACATCGACTGTGCGGTCCCATGTCAGCTCGTCGATCGTCAGGGGGTCGTCGCCTTCGGAGATCGCGGCGTTGGCGACGAGAAGCGTCACAGGCCCGAGGCGATCGGCGGTGGTCGACACGGCGGATTCGAGTGAGCCGAGGTCGGTGACGTCGCCGGACACCGCGATCGCACGGCCGCCGGCGTCGCCGATCTCGCCGGCGACCGTTTCGGCGGCGTCCTGATGCCGGTCGAAGATGGCGACGGCGGCGCCCTCGGCGGCGAAGCGCAGCGCGGGGGCGCGGCCGATACCGGAGCCGCCGCCGGTGATCAAGGCGACGTGATGTTCGAGACGCATGCGGAAGATCCTTTCTTGGTGTCACTCAATGATCGCGGGTAACTGCCCTCTTCTCCCCTGCGGGCATCTTCCCCCACTGGGGGGGCGTCTTCGCGGAACCGCCCAGGGCCGATCCTTACGCGTCGCCGGCCTTCTCCCACATGGCGCGGAGGTACCGAGCCGAGGCGGGCAGGACATCCTGGGGCGGGCCGGAGAGGCGACATTCGAGGCTCAGCCAGCCGCCGTAGTCGATCCGCTTCAGCGCCGCGAAGGCCGGTCGCGGATCGACCATCCCGATGCCGGGCTCCAGCCCCGTGTTGCCGGCAAGGTGGACGTGCCCGAGCTGACTCCCGGCCTCCAGGATCGGCTCGTCGAAGCTCGTTTCCTCGATGTTCATGTGAAAGAGATCGGCCAGGGCACGCACGCGGGGCCGGTCGATCATCCGGGCCAGCACCGCCGCCTGCCCGACCCGGTTGAGGAAGGCCGCCTCGTAGCGGTTCAGCGGCTCGAGAAAGATCGCGGCGCTCCCCTCGCTGAGCGCATCGGCGACGTACTGGTAAATCTCGATCGCGACGTCCGGCAGCGGCGCCTCCTCCCACCCCGCGGACGGGCGCACCGGCACCGAGACGACGCCGGCGGCCCCGAGCGCGGAGGCGGCGTCGGCAAGCTCGACCAACTCGCGCACCCGCCGCTCGCGCTCGTGGTGGTCGGGATGGACCGGGTCCTGCTGGCCGGTGGTGCAGATCGCGGCGACGGCGACGCCGGTTTCGCGGCTGGCCTCAGCGAGCGGCTCGCGATGCACGCGCACATCGAAGCTCGCGCCGTGGGTCAGCTCGACACCGTCGAAGCCGAACGCGGCGGCGTGTTGGAACTGCTCCAACGGGGTCGAGCCCGGAAGCAGCGCCTGTTGGACGGCGAGTCGAGATGTCATCAGTCGATCCTTTTCCTTCGGTCACGGCAACGTGCGAACGATCATGCACCAGGAACGCGGCGGCGAAAAGCCATCGACCGTCGAATGTGCATCGCGACCCGAACCGGCTCCGGCCGCCCGAGCGGGGGTCGTATACTGGAACCACGAAGTCCGACTGGGTTCATCGGATATTGAATCGCACCCGCGCAGGACAGATCATGACTGCAAGCACCCTGACCGCCGAACACCTGCTCGACTCCCTGATGTACGTGATCGACCCCGAGGTCGGCATCAATATCGTCGATCTCGGGCTCGTCTATGGCGTCGAGCTGGACGGTACCCAGGCGACGGTGACGATGACGCTGACCACGCCGGGCTGCCCGCTGCACGCCATGATCGAGGAAGCGGTGCGTCGCTCGTTGCAGACGCGCCACCCGGAGCTGACAGAGATCACGCTCGACCTGGTCTGGGATCCGCGATGGGGCGTCGAGTTCATCTCGGAATCCGGCCGCGAACAGCTCGGCTGGTCGTAGGGGCCGTGTGCGCGAACGGGTGACCCCGTGTCGTACGGGCGCAGCGTGAGGCCCCGTCTCACAGAGGAGAGCTACATGGCAACGACGGAACGCGAGCCCATCCTGGCGAGCTGGAAGATCAGCGAGGTGCTGAAGCGCTATCCCGAGCTGCTGGACGAGCTGGTCGGTCTCTCCCCCGCCTTCGAGAAGCTGCGCAACCCGGTGATGCGCCGGGTCCAGAGCCGGCTGGTGACCGGCGCCCAGGCGGCCGGCATCGCCGGGCTCGACCCGGCGCAAGTCACGCGGCAGCTCAACCAGGCGGCGGGCATCACTCCGCCGGATGTCTCGGGAAATGGCGCAAGCCCGCGGGAGACACCCGCCGAGCAGCCGGCGTGGGTCGGCAC
>JAEVYR010000283.1 GCA_023392645.1 Chloroflexota bacterium
CGAGACCACGATGCGGCCGCGCGAGCGACGTAACATCGGCCGATCGGCCGGTTTTTCCGGTCGCCGGCATGGTGCACATCGATGCAGGCGGGAATCAGACGAGGTTGTGGCGGATGGCGTGGGTCGCCGCGGCAGTGCGGGTCGGTACGTTCAGCTTCCCGAGGATGCTCGCAACATGTGACCGCGCGGTGCGCACGCCGATGTAGAGCGCGTCGGCGATCTCGGCGTTCGAGCGGCCCTCCACCATGAGCCGCAGCACCTCCCGCTCGCGCCGCGACAGGCCGTCCGCGTGTGCTCGTCGCGTCGTGGGTGCGGTGATGGCCATGGCGCAAGTGACGACCTCGGCTGTCGCCAGCGACTGTCCCTCCGTCAGAAGCTGGGCGAATCGCTCCTCCCCGAGCGCGGCACGTGCTGAGGCCGTCGCCCGCTGCCATGGGCCGTGATCCACGGGGAAGACGCCGGCGCCGGTCTGCGCGATACGCTGGTGGATCACGCCGAGGAGCCTGGCGGCAAGATCGGGCTGATCGGCCGACGCCGCGATCGCGGCAAGTCCGATGAGCGCGCGCACGCTGCCCCAGCGCTCGCCGATTCCCGCCCAGAGTCGGAGCGCCTCCTGGTACGTCCGCAGGGCCGCGGCGTGGTTGCCCTGATCCAGATCGATCCGAGCGAGCCCCGCAAGTGCGAACGCCATCCCGGAGTCATGGCCGATCGACGCTAAGATGGCCAGAGCCTCCTCGGCCCGCGCTCGGGAGCGGCTCGATGCGCCGAGCTCGTACTCGATCTCGCCGAGAATCACCAGCGCCATGCCGGTGCTCGACTGCTCACCAACCGCCATCCAGCGCGCGAGCGCCGCCTCCATATGCGCCCTGGCGTCATGCCAGCGCCGCTCGAGCGTGGCGATGATGCCCTGCATGTGCAGGGCGAGCGCGACCAGATGGTCGTCGCCAAGCCCGCGGCCGATCGCGAGCGCCTCCTCGGCGAGTGGCCGGGCCAACCCGGGCTCGACCTGCGTGAAGAGGATCAAGCTGAGCCCGGCCAACGCGTTGCCTCGATCGAGCGTCGGTTCGGGCGGTGTGTGCGAAAGCGCGTACTCCAGCCAGCGCCGCCCCTCGGCGAGATACGAGCGATGGTGCCAGAAGATCGCGCATTGTCCGGCGAGGTGCAGCACGCCGGACGCGTCGTCGACCTCGGCGAGATGCGCGAGCGCGGCTTCGAGGTTCGGCTCCTCCGGCTCGATCTCCCGCAACCGGTCGTCGACGCTCACGCCCGGCGCGATCGAGTTCGGATCCAGCCATGCATCCAGACCGAGGAAGAACGATGCATGCACGTCGCGCGCCGCCCGCGTCTCCTCCAGCCGTTCGAGCAGCTCCTGGCCATACTCGCGCATGGTTTCCAGCATGACATAGCG
This sequence comes from Chloroflexota bacterium, assembly GCA_023392645.1. GTDB lineage: Bacteria > Chloroflexota > Chloroflexia > Thermomicrobiales > UBA6265 > JACCVC01. The sequence goes on from JAEVYR010000283.1 coordinate 1,409, forward strand.
AGGGATTCGGGAATCGTCGCCCAGGCGCAGGAGACTGGCGTCGACGAGAGCCCCGAGCGCCGCCAGGGTCCCCTCATCGCTCATGTCCGCCTGGGCGCCGACGTGCAGCGCCGCCGCCAGCGTGAGCCCGCCGACGAAGACGGACAGCCGCCGGAACAGCTCCTGCTCGGCCGGGGGCAGCAACTCATAGCTCCAGGCGATCGTGTCCCGCATCGTCTGCTGCCGCGCGGGCAGGTCCCGAGCACCGCCGGTGAGCATCGGCAGGCGGCGGTCGAGTCGCTCCAGCAAGCCGCTCGGCGTCAGCACCGTGGCGCGGGCCGCTGCGAGCTCGATCGCGAGCGGGAGTCCGTCGAGCCGCCGGCAGATCTCGACGATGACCGCCCGATCCTCCGGGTGGACCACCAATCCCGGCCGCGCCGCTCGCGCGCGCTCCACGAAGAGGCGCGCCGCGGCCGGAAACGCATCGTCCCCCGGCGTGGCCAGCGCGAGCGAGGGAACCCCATGGATACGCTCGCCGGTGAGCCGCAGCCGAACGCGGCTCGTCACCAGGATCGCGAGGGCCGGGAACGCGCCAAGCAGGTCGGCAATGTGCGGCGCGGCATCCACGAGATGCTCGAAGTTGTCGAGCACCAGCAGCGTCCTCGTCCCGTGCAGCGCCGGGCGGAGCCGGTCGATCAGGACCCGGCCGGACCCGCCGCGGATGCCGAGCGCCTGCGCGATCGCGCCGCCGACGAGAACCGGATCCCGTGTCGTGGCGAGGCTGACGAACGTGACGCGGTCGAAACCCTCGACCGCGTCGGCCGCGGCGATGGCGAGGCGGGTCTTGCCGACGCCACCGGGCCCGGTCAACGTCACCAGCCTCTCGCGGGCGCGGCCAATCAGCTCCATGACCGCGGCGATCTCCTGTTCGCGCCCGACGAGCGACGAGAGCGGCCGCGGCAGGCTCGCGCCATGCCGCCGGGCGACACCGGGAAAGGCGATGAGCTGATGCGTGGCCAGCACGGGCACGGAAGCGCCGGAGCGCCGAGCGCCGTGGAGCGCGCGGTAGCGCTCGAGCTCGTCGGGGGCGATCCGGAAGATGCCCGCTCGCTTGGCGGCCGCGATCTCCCCGCGAGCGATCGCGCGACGGACCGTACGCTCATGCACGCCCAGCCTGGCCGCAGCCTCGCGCGCGTTGAGCGGCCAGGTGTCCGCTGCGGCGGACATCCGCGGAACCTGTGTCCGCTCGAGGGAGGGGTCGCTCATGCCCTGCCGCCCTCCGGTGGCCGCCGCGACAGCGACGCGATCGATCAATGGGTTCGTTATGTCCCGGCGACCATCATAGCAGCCGGTGGGAAGCCCGCTCGCGGGATCCGCGTGCCTCCGGATCACCCTCCCGCGACGAGAATCAGCCCCACGATCCCGGCGGCATAGACGACGGTCACCAGCAGCGAGTCGTACCCCATCCGGGCGACGGTGCCGTGGCTGCGAAGCACCAGTCCGACGAGATAGAGACAGGTCACGATGACGCTCAGCGCGGCAAGGTAGATGTCCGTCCGGGTCATGCTGGAAATCACCGCCTCCCCCGAGATCACGCCGGCGAGCAGGAAGAGTGTCGGCAGGAAGGCGTTGCCGCCGAAAACGTCGCTGATCGCCATCTGGTGATCGCCCAGCCGCACCGCCTGCAGGCCGGTCGAGATTTCCGGGATCGACGTCGCGGCCGCCAGCACCGTTGCGCCGAAGACCGCGCTCCCCATGCCGATGTCGGTTGCGATCGCATCGCTGGTTCGCTCCAGCACGACACCGCCGGCGAGCGTCAGCACCGCCGCGCCGGCGAAGATCCATGCCGCCTTGCCGGTCGAGCTGTCGCCATCGTCCTTCTGCTCCGTCGCCGGGGGCGTCTGCTCCGGATCGTCGAGCTTCCAGAAGAGTTGCGATTTCGCACGCCGGACGACCAGGAGCCCCGCCAGCCAGACGGCGACGATCATCACGGCGGTCGGCTCCACCCTGACGATCGTGATCGGATCGACCTGCGAGCCGAGCAGCAACAGCGTCAGCGCGGCAATCACCATGGTTGCCTCGATCACCGGCACCAGCGAGCGCGTGCGGCTGGTCAGGGGCACGCGGCTCCAGCCGCCGGCGATATCCAGCACGGCCAGCACGAGCGTCTGCACGGCGATACCGCCCAGCAGGTTGCCGGTGGCAATGCCGATGCTGCCGCCGAGTGCCGCGCTGACGACGATCGCGATTTCTGGCAGGTTGGTGGCGATCGCCAGCAGCACCAACCCACCCAGCGCCTCGCCCCAGCCGAACCGCTTCTGCAGCACATCGGTCGCGTCGGAGAGGCGGATTCCCGCCCACCAGACCGCCCCGGCGGCGGCGGCGAAGATGGCGACGAGCACGGGCAACGACAGCGATTCCATGAGACCTCCGGCGGGATACGCGCCGCCACCGGGGCACAACCGGATCGTGACGCGACCAAACACGCCAATCACTACGCAGAACGACGGCCATCGTCGTTTCGCGCGGAGAATCGCTATCATTGCGGCGGGTCCATGCAACATCCGTCATCACACGGGGGACACCGCTTCATGTCCAACACACCGGATCAGCCCTTCAACTCCCAGGTCGGCTTCGCGCGCGTCTTCACCGCGCTGACTCTCGTGGCGATGGCCGCCACCGCGATCGGCGCGCTGGCGATCGGCGCCGTCGCCATCGGCAAGCTGAGCCTGAAGCGCGGCACGGTCGACCATCTCTCGATCGAGGATCTCGAGGTTGGCCGCCTCCGCGTGCGCGAGCTGATCGTCGACAAGCAATAGCCCCGATCCGCACCGCGTGAGTTGCGTTTGATACGCGGTGGCGCTCGGTGTTGTGCGGTTGCAACGGGCCGAGGAGGATACTGACCAGCGGGTCAGACGTGCTTCGGCTCGCGCATCCCGCCGGATCGGAGGTCCGCCATGGACGCCCAGTCACCGCTTCGTCGCCGCACCGCCGCGCAGGCCGAGCTGCGGTGCATCGGCACCTGCGTCCGCCTGCTTGCGCGGAAGCGCATCCATATGCCGGGCGAACATCTCGACATGCGCCTGCACTTCGCGGACGGCACCACCGGCCGCGTCTACCGCGAGACGACGGTCGACCGCGACCCGCCGGCAGACCCGTGCATGCTGGTGGTCGAGTTCCGCCTGCGCGGCGTGCGTGGGTTCGGCCATGCGCTGTTCCGCGCCGAGAGCCTGTTGAACACGCCACTGTTCGTTGGCTACCCCGGCTACGTCTCGAAGCTCTGGCTGGCGCATGACCAGCATGGCGTCTATCGCGGCATTTACGAGTGGGACGACCCCGCGCGCGCCGAGTTCTACGCCCGCTGCCTGTGGCGCGTGCTGGAGCTGGTCTCCGATCCGGGATCGATCCACTACCGTGTGCTGCCCGGCCTGCATCGCGACGACGTGATCGCCGACCCGAGCCGGCTCGACCCGGTCGCGCCCGAAGAGCCGGATACGTGGTGGCGGCTGGTGGAGGCAGCGTGAACGCCTCGCCCGACAGCCTCGTCGCCGGCGCAGGGACCACCGGCCTGACGATGGCGCTGGCGGGCCACGACCACGGCGCCCACGTCCGCATCGTCGACCGGCGTGGTGGTCCCCAACGGCCCTCGCGCGCGCTGATCGTCCACCCCCGCACGCTGGAAACGCTGCGACCATTCGGCGTCGTCGACGCGATCTTGGAACGCGCCGATGTCAACCCGGAGGTCCGCCTCCATCTCGGTCGCCGGACGGTGCCGGTTCGCCTCGGCGACCTCGACCTGGCCGACACGCCCTACCCGCATCTGACCCTGGTGCGCCAGATGGACATCGAGCGGGTGCTGATCGACGCGCTCGCCGCTCGGGGCGTCACGATCGAGCGCGGCACCGAGATGATCGCGGTGGCCGAGGACGCCGGCGGCGCTCGCGCGATGCTCCGGACACCGGCCGGCATCGAGGAAGCCGACGCCCGCTACATCGTCGGCTGCGATGGGCCGAACAGCGTCGTCCGGCAGGCGGCGGGAATCGACTGGAAGGGCGGTCCCTACCGCGAGGAGATCGTCCTTGCCGACCTCGTCCTGGACGGCGCGGGCGATCCGGACGCCCTCAACGCCTTCGTCGGTCGGCACGGGCTGCTGCTGATCTTCCCGCTCGGCGAACGGGCGACGTGGCGACTGCTGGCGACCCGCCCCGCCGTGGGCATGGCGTTCCCGAGCGGCCAGCCGGGCCCGCCGGTGCCCGGTGGCGAGTTGCAGGCGCTGATGGACGAGGCCGGTTTCGCGGGCGCCATCGCCGAGGTCGCGTGGTCGGCCCGCTATCGCGTGCAGCACCGGCTGGCCCACCGGTTCCGCGCCGGTCGGCTCTTCATCGCCGGTGACGCCGCCCACACGTGGTCCCCCGCCACCGGGCAGGGCATGAACACCGGCATCCAGGATGCCGTCAACCTCGGCTGGAAGCTCGCCCGGGCCGGAATGTCGTCCGATCCCGAGCAGCTGCTGGCCAGCTACGACGCCGAGCGCCGGCCGGCGGCGGGCCAGCTCTTCCGGATGACCCACGCCGCGTTCTGGGCCGAGGCATCGACCGGCCCCCTGCCCTCGCTTCTCCGGGCGACCGCGCCGCTCGGCGCCCCGATGCTGCCGTTCCTGCTCGGACGCAAGCGCCTGCTCGGCGAGGGGCTGGCCGCGATGTCCCGTTTGCGCGCGGGGTATCCCCACAGTGCGACCTCGGTCGAAGGTACCCCGCCTCCGTCCGGCGCACCGCGAGCCGGCGACCGCCTGCCCGACCGGGGGGCGTGCATCGATGGAGAACGCCGCAGGCTGCACGATGTCATCGCCCATCCCGGCGTCACGGTGCTGCTCGATCGCGACGCCAGGCTGCCGGAGGGAACCGACCTCGGACCGCTGGTCGCGACCCACCGCCTCGATGACGTCCCTGGCGCCGGACTCATCGCCGTGCGACCGGATGGCTACGTCGGCTTCACCTGCGGCACGGCGGCCGCCAGCCAGCTCCACTCCTGGCTGGCAGCCACGGGATTCGCGCCGGGTTAACGCCGATGACGACCGGCTGGAGCGTCGCGGGTGCGATGCACGTCTTGTGATGGTTCGCCCATGAGCGCACGGTGCCGGAACATTGTGTTGGTTCGACAACAGCGCAACGCCCATGAAGCCGGAAGCATCACACCATCCGCGCTACACCCCGGCGTCGCACTCCACTTGCAATAACGACTCGACAGGCGTAGCATGAGCCCCCGCGCGCCCGACCGGATGGCCGGGCGAACGCACAGCGTGACCAGGAGGGCAAGCATGGGTCGCATCATCGTCGCCAACCGTCACGGACACCAGGTCGTCGAATGGGAGACCACCGGCACCGAGGAGGCCCGGCGGTCGATCGAAGAAGCCGAGCGCATCCTTGCCGAGGCTCGCGCCAGCGGCTGCGCCATCGCCAAAAAGGTCGACGGCGAACACGTCATCGACCACGAGCCCTTCGACCCCGAGGTCGAGGAGTACCAGATCGTAGCGCCCATCGCCGGCGGATGACCGCGATGCGCCAACCACAATCGCCCACGGGCGACTCCTTCTGGAGCCGCCTGCGGGCGTGGCTCCTCCCACCCATCGCGCCGGACGCGCTGCCCAGCCGCGCTCTGGAGCTGCCCTGGCAACACCAGTGGGATCACCTGCCGAAGCGCACCGCCGGGTTCGGCTTCACGCGGCACGACTACGACGAGGCCCGCACCCGCGCCGAGGAGGTGTGTCGCGCGACGCTCGGCGAGGCGCGCTGGCGGCAGCTCCGTCGCGACGGCTATCTCGACGTGCCCTCGCGCCGCTACCCCGGCCTGACCTACCGGCTCCGGGTCGGCCGGCGGATCGAGGTCATCACCGAATCTGGTTGTGAAAACCCGTGGCGGTGGCCGTTCCTCTGCATCAACCCGACCTACCCGCTCCCCGAGGCCGAGTTCTTCGCGCACCTTTACCTTTACGTACGCGACAACGAGGACGAGATCATCCGCGTCGCCGCCCCCCAACCGTGGGACCAGGCGCTCGGCCGCACGTTCTGACGCGTCACCCGATCGTCGTCGAGGGGTCGGCGGTGACGTGAGCGATGTACCGCTCGGCCGACTCCTGCACCACGTCGCTGCCGCGATCCGGCACGATTCCGCCCGGGAACGCGCCGTAAATGCGGTCGAACGCGTACGGCTTCACCATATCGGCCATCCGCCGCACCGAACCCGGATCGAGCGGGATCGCGTTCGGGTAGCTGTACATGAACGTCACCATGTGGCGGTCCTGCACCACCTGGAAGATGTCCCCGACGAAGAGCAGCCCGGCGTCGTGCGCGTGAACCGAACCATCGACGTGCAGCACCTGCCCGCCGGGGAAGTGGCCGCCGGTGCGGATGAGCGTGACGCCCTCCAGCACATCCATGGTGTCGCCGGTCCAGAAGTGCACGCGCTCGTCGGGCCGCACCACCCACTCGCGATCCGCCTCGTGGATCAGAATCGGCACGTCGCCGAGAGCATGGCTCCACTCCACCATCGTCGAGTTGTAGTGGCAATGCGAGATCGCGAAGGCGTCGATGCCGCCGCGCCGCTCGACCTCGGCGATCGTCGTCTCATCGACGTAACCGACCAGGTCCCAGAGGACGCGGCCATGTACGGTTTCGATCAACCACGCGTGCTGGCCGATGCCGAGCTTCGGCGTCGTCGTGATGCGCGTGACACCTGGCTCGACCTCCTCGAACGTGTTGTGATGGCGCCCCTGCTCGTCGCCGAGCGTCGTCCACCGCTGCCCGGCGTCGGGGATGTACTGGCGGTCGTCGCTGCAGATCGGGCATACATCGGGGA
>JAEVYR010000319.1 GCA_023392645.1 Chloroflexota bacterium
GGCTTCGTGAACTGGCCGGCGAGTTTGTAGAAGAACGGGTCGCACGACTCCGCGATGGCGCTGTAGACGTCGGTGTCCTCGTGCGGCGTGCCGCCCTGCCACGCCACCCAACACGCGTAGTTGTTGCCCTCGGCGAGATTGTAGGTGAACGGCACCCGAATCGCGCCCTTGCAGGAATAGGACTGGTCGGTCGTCAGCGTGCCGTGCGACAGCGCCGAGGCCGCGAGGAAGACCTTGAACGTCGACCCCGGCGGGTACAACTCATTGATGGTGCGATTGACGAACGCCTTGCCCTTGTCCTCGCTGAGGTAATCGCGCCACTTGAGATTCGACAACCCCGAGACGAAGAGCTGGTTGTCGTAGAACGGATACGACACCATGCCGAGGATTTCGCCGTTGCGCGGATCGTAGGCGACCGCCGCGCCCGAGTTCGGGATCTTCCACTTCGTCAGGCCCTTCGCCTCGCGCTCGAGGTTGTGCCGCTGCTTGAGCTTCGCGGCCTGGTCGATCGCCTTCTCCAGCGCGGTGCCCATCGCCTGCTGCAGCTCGAGATCGATCGTCAGCGTCACATTGTCGCCCGGCACGGCGTCGCGCTCGGAACCAGGGATGATGCGCGTGCGAACGCCGTTGACGTCGACCTCCTCGAACCGGCTCCCCTTTTCGCCGCGAAGGTGCTCCTCCAGCGCCGCTTCCAGCCCGGCCTTGCCGATCACATCGTGCTGGTCGTAAATCTGGTTGCCGCCGGGCGTCATGTTGCGTGGGTCGTACAGCGCGGCGACGTCGATCGGCTGCACGTAGCCGATGATGTGCGACATCACCTCGCCGCCTCGATAGACGCGAGAAAGCGAGCTGTCGTCGATCTCCACGCCGGGCAGGTACATCAGGTTGGCCTTGAGCTGCAGGGCGACGTCGCGCGGAACGTCGGTCTTGACCGACACCGGACGCTCGGGCGCCCAGACGCTGCCGATCTTGTACTCGAGCTCGTTCATCACGCTGACGCCGGGCAACTCGGAGGTCGCCGCCCGGAACCGCGCGGCGCCGTCGATGTCGAGGGGCGTCACGAGAATGTAGCGGACGCCGTTGTCGATCTGCTCCTGCCAGCCGGCGATGGTGTTTTCGGCTTCCTCGCCCTCGATGCCGAGCATGCCGCTGACCCGGTTGAGCACCGTCTCCTGCGAGCCCTTCGGCACGGCCGAGGGGCGAATCGTGAGCACGTTTTCGAGGCTGAGCGCCGACACCAGCGTGTCGATCACCCGCTGCCGCTCGTCGGACCCGCGCTCGGGCAGGTCGGCCTCGACCAGGCGCACTTCCCACGAGCGGCGGTTCTCGGCGAGCCGACGCCCCTCCCGATCGAGGATCAACCCGCGCGGCGAGGGCAGCTTGACCGGATTGATCCGGTTCTCCTCCGCCTCGGCCTTGAACTCGTCACCGCGCTGGATCTGCATGATGCCGAGCTTGGTCGCGAGCGCGCCGAACGCCACGACGACGCCGCCTTTGGCGACGAACATCCGGCGGCTCAGGTAGAGCTGATCGGGGCGCAGCATGCCTGGACGGCGGCGGCGCCTGCGCTTGTTGGGTGGGTCGTAGGGAATGCGTTTTCGTCGCGCCATTGCAGTACGTCCTGAGCTTGATGGGCGCTGGCGAGATCAGGTCATTCGAGCCAGCGGAGCGCGAGATAGAGAAACGGAAACACGATCGCGTGCTGCAACGCCTGCAAGCCGATGGTCAGGTCGGGCGCCACGCCGCGAATCAGGCAGAGCACGAGCGCATGGGCGACGGTGGCGACGAGCATCAGGCCGATCGGGATGAGGATGTTCGACCGGAAAATCGGCTGCCGCGCCGGTCCAACCAGCAGCACCGCCGGCAACAGCGCGAGCCCGTTCGCGCCGAGCGGGTCCATTGCCAGCACGTCGGTGATGATACCCGCGACGAAGAGCCACATCAGCCCCTCGCGCAACCCGATATACATTGAAGCGGCGAACAGCGTCAGCAACACCAGGTCCGGTGCCACCGTGAACGGATTGATCGCCGGCAGAATCGTCGCCTGTGCAAAAACCATGGGGAACAGGACAACGCCGAAGATCAATCGCGCCATGGATCGGAATACCGTGCTCCCTGTGCCGTCCCCGGGACCGGTCGCACCGTCCGTGATGGGCCGCGTGAGGTGGGTTCACCCGGCCGCGGGACCGTCTCGGCGGTCGACGCACGGGGGCGATTCAACATCCGCGAGTGTACCATGGGGGTGACACCCAGCCGGTGCCCGACGGGCCGCACCGAAGGACTTCAACACCATGCCAAACACGCCTCGAGTCGATCCCGACGCACGCCTGTTCGATGACATGTACGCCGCCTCGCGCGGGGCGGATGTCCGCTCGCTGCCGTGGGCGCACGGGGCGCCACACCCCTTCCTCGCGCGGTGGCTGGAGACGGCTGCATCGCCGCCCGAAGGGCGTGACCGGGCGTTGGTGGTGGCGTCCGGGCTCGGCGACGACGCCGAGGCGCTCGCGGCACGTGGCTGGCGGGTAACAGCGTTCGACGCGTCCGAATCCGCGATCGCATGGTCGCGCGAGCGGTTCCCCGGCTCGGCGGTCGACTATCGCGTCGCCAACCTCTTCGCGCCGCCAGCCGAGTGGGCCGGCGCCTTTGACCTCGTGGTCGAGGTACACACGATCCAGGCGCTGCCGTCGACGCGCCGGCAGGAAACGATCGCCCGCATCGCC
>JAEVYR010000431.1 GCA_023392645.1 Chloroflexota bacterium
GGTATGCCCAGCGCGTGCAGGTCGAGCGGCGTGACGATCGCGCCGGGGAGGTCCATCCGGTCGCCGGGCGGCGGAACCTGGGCCGAGGCCGCCTGCGTCATCGTGGAAAACGCGAGCAGCGCTGCCAGCATGAATATCGCTCGACGGACAAGACGGTTGGGCATTGCCAAGGCCATGGCTCCTTGTGGTCGGCCGCCGCGAGTGGAGCTCGCGACCAGCGGCAAATGGGTGTGAACCCGACACGATGATTGCGTCTGATCATTGTGCCATCGGACAGGAAAACGCGCATCGGGGGAATGACGTCGATTGGCAGACGAATGAAAATGAAAAACCCGGCGATTCATCGGGGATGTGACGCACGAATCCCCGACCGAGGGCGGCCCGATCGGGGAAGGGAAGCGGTGGTTGCCTGGCGCCAGCGCGAGCTGCGCGGAAGGCAAACGCGGGAGGGTCGGGGATCAGGCGCCCTGGATCAATCCGGGTGGCACCGGGATCGGGGCGGTGCAGTCGTTGGCCCGCATGCAGGCGACCTGCGAGGCCAGCAGCGCGTTGACGATGTCCGGCATGGGCTCGTTGGCGTCGTAGATCGAAACATCGATCACGATGTGGCCGATCCGGATGTAGGTGGCCGTGGCGGCATTGCCGGATTCCGTGCCTCGCATGGTGATGCTGTAGGACTCGTCGCCGAGTGGGACCGCGTTCGGCGTGAAGGCGAGCTCGCTGAAGCGCTCGTTGTCGAGCCATCGCTGTTCGGCGCCGGCAAAATCGGTCATCGCCGCCGCCTCGCTGGTGTAGGTGATGATGCCGACCCAGACGGATTTCCGGCCGTCGACGCCCTCGACCCAGTACATGGTCCGGTAGGCGTCCTGGTACCCTCGCGCCGTCGTATCGGCCTGCGCCTTGGCGATGTCAGCCTCGGTTTCGCCGAAGAACGGGATGGCGACGCCGTCGAGCACGGTGTAGAACGCCCGCTCCGGGTTGGCCTCGGGGCCGCCCAGGCGCTGCACGCAGCGATCGGAACCGGGCATGTGCGGGGCATCCGGCTGCGGCGTCACGGGGCCGAGGGCCGAGCCGAGCGCCGTGAGGCCGCCGGGCAGGCAGGGGCCGACGCCGGCGCCGGCATCCCGCGCGACCTGGATGCGACCCACCAGCCGGGTGGTGAGGCGCTCGATCGCGTCCGGGTCGGGCTCGATGCCGTTGTCGTACTCGGCCAGGGTGACGCTGACGATCAGGGTATCGAGCCGCACCATCAGCGTGAGACCGCGGATGGTGTCGCCGTCATCGATGAAGGTGTGCCGCGCGAGCACGCTTTCGTCCCCGAGTGGCGTGGCGAGGGGCAGGAACTCCACCATGCCGAGATGGCCGCTGCGCAGCGCCGGCTCGGACGTGAAGGTCGCGAACGCCGTCGACGCGCCCTCCGGCGAGGCGTACTCCTCGATGCCCGACATCGCGCCGGAGTGGAACCAGTCGGGGGCGTCGGGGTCCACGGGTGTCGCGAGCAGCAGCTCGTGGTGGCGAACCCAGCCCGTCTGGGTCAGGACGGTGGCGGCGTCGGGGATCTTCGCCAGCTCCATCCACATGCGGCTTTCGAGCTGGAGATCGAGCTTGATGATCTCGTCGATTGTGGCAAACGTGCGGCTGAATTCCATGCCGTAGCCGGGCATGCCCTCGGCGTCGAGATCGGCCGGCAGCAGCACGAGCGCGGCGAGGTCGAGCGTCGGGTTGGCGCCGGCGGGTTGGGCCGCGGCCGCGTGGGGCAGCGCGGAAAGCACGAGCCAGGCGGCGAGCGCGAGGGTCGCGATCCGGAGGGTTTGGGCGGCGGAACTGCGCGGTCGTGCCATGGAGAACGGTCCTCTCTGCTGGTGGCCGGGCGTTTTGCCGGCGTGTTCGAATCCGTGGCTCGATCGTCGCATTCAGGCGGCACGGCGGCATCGGTACCGCGTCGTAGTTTCGGCTCGGTGTCCGTGATCGGTCGGTCCGGGATGCCTACGTTGGAACACGTAGGTCGGGGATGGGAACGCTGCGGGCGCTGGCCACCGGGGCCGTCCGGTGGTAGGTTGCGGGCAGCGCGTGTTCACGTTGACAAGGCAGGGAGGTATCGCATGGCTCGCATGTTTCGGATCGCCGTGATTCCGGGGGATGGCATTGGCAAGGAGGTCGTCCCCGAGGGGTTGCGGGTGCTCGACCGGCTCGCGGAGCGCTCCGGCGGCGAGCTCGCGTTCGAGACCGAGTCGTTCCCGTGGGGGGCCGAGCACTACCTCGAAACCGGCCGGATGAGGGACGAGGGCGGGCTGGAGCGGCTGGCCGGGTTCGACGCGATTTACTTCGGCGCGGTCGGTTGGCCGACGGTGCCCGACTACATCGCGCTGTGGGGGCTGCGCCTCGCGATCTGCCAGGGGTTCGACCAGTACGCCTGCGTGCGGCCGGTGCAGTTGCTGCCCGGCATCACCAGCCCGCTGCGGGGCGGCACCGAGGAGACGCTCGACTGGGTGGTGGTGCGCGAGAACAGCGAGGGCGAGTATGCCGGCATAGGAGGGCGCAACCTGGGCAGTCGCGGTCCGGACAGCGAGGTGGCGATCCAGTCGGCGCTGTTCACGGCGCAGGGGTGCGAGCGGATCATCCGCTACGCCTTCGAGCTGGCGAAGACGCGCAAGCGGCAGAAGGTCACCAGTGTGACGAAGAGCAACGCCCAGCAGTATGCGATGCCGCTGTGGGACGAGACCTTCGCGCGGGTGGCGGCGGAGTACCCCGATGTCGAGACGGAGTCGTGGCTGGTCGACGCGATGGCGTCGCGGTTCGTGACGCGGCCGGACACGCTGGAGGTGGTGGTGGCGTCGAACCTGTTCGGCGATATCCTCTCGGACCTGGGCAGCGCGCTGGCGGGGTCGATGGGGATCGCGGCGAGCGCGAACATCGATCCGGAGCGGCGGCGCCCGAGCATGTTCGAGCCGGTGCATGGCAGCGCGCCGGACATCGCCGGGCAGGGGATCGCGAACCCGATCGCGGCGGTCTGGACGGTGGCGCTGATGCTGGATCACCTGGAGCTGAAGGACGAGGCGGCGGCGGTGATGGATGCGATCCGGGCGACGACGGCGAGCGGGGTGCTGACGGCGGACCTCGGCGGCACGGCGACGACGGTCGAGGTCGGCGACGCGATCCTGGGGCACCTGGCGTAGACAAAATTCGGGGCGCGATCTCGTAGACCCGTCCCTCGGTGGGCGGTTGCGTCATGGGTAGCAACGGTCGATTACCGGTATCGTTCGTTGGTGACGGAAACCGAAGCGTGGCGGCTATCGCCCGGGCACGGGGACCCGGGCCTACCGGTGTTTCGCTGGCTTCGGAAATCGTTCGTTGATGCCCATGAGGCACCCGGACTTCGCAGTCCGGGTCTATGGCGGTGGCGTTCGCGTCGATCGGTGGAACGCCCAGCGCGTCGCGGGGGCCGATCGTCTTGCAGTTGGCAGATCAGGCGGTAGTCCCCTGCCCGGTATCGCCAGAGGCCGCTCAGGATGCTCCGGAGCGGCTTTCCTCGAACGTGCGGATCCGGCAGAGCGGCTACCTCTTCAAGATAGGCGATGATGCGGCGCTGCCACGTCCGGTCGATCTTGCGAAGCTGCTTGAGCGCAGCCGAGTCGAACTCAACCTTCCAGGTCAAGGCTTCGACGGACCTCCTCCAGCGGGATTGTCGGGTTGTTTTCCGCGATGATCGCCTTGGCGTCGCGGATGTCCTCCTGGTCTTCCAGCCACTCCGTCAGCGCATCGCGGGCGATCGTTCGCTTATCGCGGCCAGTCGCGGTAGCCAGCTCAGTCAGCTCATCGTCGAGGTCGCTGTCGATCGTGATGATGAGTTCGCGTGTTTCTGCCATGGCGTGCCTGCTCTTTCGGATGCTGTATCGCCCTTCCATGCTATCACCGGTGTACACCGCAGGACGAACGCGAAGAACCCGCCCGTTTGCAGGGCGGGTCTCCTTGCCAGGGACGCCTGGGGCGACGACGCCTGAGCCGTCGATTCAGCAATCCGCGCTGGCGGGGACGATCGCGACCGGCGTGGCGGGCGCGGTCGCGCGCCGGAACGACGCGACGAAGCCGGCTCGTCGCCACGCACCCGGCCGGCTTCGCGGCGCCGCCGTGGCCTGTCGAGCCGCTGTCGCCGTGCGCTGGCGAGCGGCCTCGGCGTGGCGATCATGAACGGTTCCGGAAACCAGGAGCTCCGCGGTCTGTGTCATCATCGGTCGTCTCCTCTGTGCTGCAACGTTCGGAACAAGCTCTCTTTGCTATAGTGTCCGCGAGGACACGCGACACCACATCTGGCGACGGACCGAACGAGTTTTCACCATTGAGGCGGAGGATCCGCCTCCGTCGAAAGGCTGAGATTGGCGATGGCGATTCGCATTGTCGTCACCGATGACCATGCCGTGGTCCGGCAGGGCCTGCGCATGTTCCTGGAGCTCGATCCGGAGCTGGAGGTCGTGGGCGAGGCGGCCAACGGCGCCGAGGCGGTGACGCTGGCGAAGGAGCTGGCGCCCGACGTGGTGCTGATGGATCTGCTGATGCCAGTGATGGATGGCATCACGGCGATCGGCAAGCTGCGCGAAGAGGCGCCCGAGGTCGAGGTGATCGCGCTGACCAGCGTGCTGGAGGATGCGTCGGTGGTCGGCGCGGTCCGGGCCGGCGCGACGGGCTATCTGTTGAAGGACACCAACGCCGACGAGCTGCGGCGGGCGGTGAAGGCCGCGGCAGCGGGGCAGGTGCAGCTCTCGCCCGAGGCGGCGACGCGGCTGATGCGCGAGGTGCGCGCGCCGGAGAAGCCGGAGTCGCTGACCGAGCGCGAGACAGACGTGTTGCGGCTGCTGGCGAAGGGTCAGGCCAACAAGGAGATCGCGCGGGAGCTGGCGATCGGCGAGAAGACGGTGAAGACCCATGTCAGCAGTATTTTGGCGAAGCTGGGGGTGCAGAGCCGGACGCAGGCGGTGCTGCACGCGATGAAGGTTGGGCTGATCCCGCCGGAGTAGCAGCCGAGTCGGCGTGAAGTCGATCCGGTCGACGCGGGCGCCGACGTTCGAGCACCGACCGGATTCAAGGAACGATGTCATCCCGAGCCGTCGCACTGTGGCGTGCCGAGGTATCGACAGATTGTTCCGCCCGCAGGGCGAGCACAATCGCGCCATAGCTTGCAGGTTGGGGGCTACCAGCCGAGTGGGATGCCAGTATCGACGAAGCCACGGACCGGACCACCGCGGCCCTGCGGGCCGGCCGATCCGGGAGATCCTTCGACTCCGGCCCGCGGCCTCCGCTCAGGATGACACCATTTCGTTGGCTTGCTTGGTTCTGGCTGGTCGTTTTCTTTGGACCGGCATCGTGCCGGTCCCTGTGCATATGGATTGACGCCATGATCGAGGACATCACGCCGATGGCGACCAACGGCGCGCCACCCGGCGAGCGCCGGTACGAGGACCTCCTCAGCGCCGGCCGCGGCATCGTCTGGGAGGCCGATGGCGAGACGATGCGATTCACCTTCGTCAGCGACAAGGCCGAGGAGCTGCTGGGCTACCCCGCCCGGCGCTGGGTGGATGAGCCGACCTTCTGGCTCGATCACCTCCACCCGGACGACCGCGACCGCTCGATGCAGATCTGCGTCGACGCCGCCCGCGAGCGGCGCGACCACGAGCTGGAGTACCGGATGCGCGCCGCCGACGGGCGCTACCTGTGGCTGCGCGAGACGGTCACGGTCGACCTCGACCCCGCCGGCCGGGTGCGACTGCGCGGCGTGATCGTCGACATCGCCCGGCAGAAGGCGATCGAGGAGGAGCTCACCCGGCGCGAGGCGATCCTGGAGGCGGTGCGGTTCGCCGGGGAGCGGTTGCTGGCGACCTCCGGCGCGTGGGGCGAGGCCGTCCAGGACGTGCTGGAGCGCCTGGGCCGTGCGACGGGCGTCAGCCGCATCTATATCTTCGAGAACTACACCGGGGCCGACGGTGAGACGTGGGCGACCAACACGCACGAGTGGGTGGTATCCCCCGACCTGTCGGTGATCGACCGGGCCCAGCTCCAGGCGTTGAGCTACCGCGCGATGCACCTCGACCGATGGCTGGAGCGCATGCCGCGCGGTGAGATCCTCTATGGACATGTGCGTGACATGCCCGAGATCGAGCGGCCGGAGTTCGAGGACGAGGGCACGCTCTCCTACGTGCTGGTGCCGATCGTCGTCGACGGCGCCTGGTGGGGATTCATCGGCTTCGACGAGTGCATGTGTGAGCGCGAGTCGTCACGCACCGAGCGGGACGCGCTGAAGGCCGCCGCCGACATGCTCGGCGCGGCGATGGGACGCGAGCGCGAGCTGGCCCGGCGCGACGCCGTGCTGGAGGCGGTCCGCTACGCGGGCGAGCGCTTCCTCTCGGGCGCGGGATCGTGGGAGGAGAGCATCGACGCGGTGCTCGAGCGGCTCGGGCAGGCAACCGGCGTCAGCCGGGTCTATCTCTATGAGAACTTCACCGGGCCCGACGGCGAGACCTGGGCGATCAAGAAGCACAAGTGGGTGCAGGCCGGGCTTGCCGGCCGGATTCCGATGTCGACGCGGACCGAGTTCTCCTACCTCGCGATGGGCCTGAGGCGCTGGGTCGATGCCGGGCGGCGCGGGGAGATGCTGTACGGCAGCATCCGCGACGTGCCGCCGGCCGAGCTGCGGAACGACCCTCCGTCCACTTACCCGCTCTCCTACGTGCTGGCGCCGATCTACGTCGGCGGCGCATGGTGGGGGTTCATCCGCTTCGACGAGATGATCCGCGAGCGCGACTTCTCGGCGATGGAGCGCGATGCCCTCAAGGCGGCGGCCGATACGCTCGGCGCCGCGATCGGGCGCAGCCGCGCCGACCAGGAGCTGCGCGAGAGCCAGCGCTCCCATCAGACGCTGCTGAGCAACCTGCCGGGCATGGCCTATCGCAGCCGCCCGGGATCGCCGTGGCGGATCGACTTCGTCAGCGATGGCGCGCTGGAGCTGACCGGCTACCCGCCGTCGCGGCTGGTCGGCAGCGGCAAGGACTCCTATGTCGGCCTGATCGACCCGGACGACCAGATGGCGCTGCGGCACGACATCGAGCTGGCGATCGCGGCGGGACAGCCCTTCCATCTCAACTACCGGATCACGACGGCCGGCGGCGACGTCAAATGGGTGATGGAGCAGGGGCGCGCGATCCACGACGAGACCGGCGCGGTCGAGCGGCTGGAGGGCATCATCACCGACGTCACCGACCGCATCCAGGCGCGCCACCTTCTTCAGCAGCGGGTGGAGGAGCGTACGCGCGAGCTGGCGACGCTGCTGAGCGTGTCGACCAGCGTGGCTTCGACGCTGGCGCTGGAGCCGCTGCTGGGGGTGATCCTCGACCAGTTGCGGCAGGTGATCGATCACGTCGCGGCGGCGATCTTCGCGCTCGACGGCGACGACACGCTCCGGCTGCTCGACTATCGCGGTCCGACCGATCACGCCGAGCTGGAGTGGCTCTGGCGTCTCTCCGACGCCGGGCACAGCCGGGAGGTGATCGCGCGGCGCGAGCCGGTGATCATTCCGGACGTGCGAGCCGACACGGCGATGGCGGCGGCGTTTCGCGAAAAGACGATCAGCGATCTCGGCGCGATGCCCGACTACCTCCAGTCGTGGATGGGCGTGCCGCTGATCGTGCGGGACCGGGTGATCGGGCTGCTGGCGGGCGACGGCGGCGAGCCGGGCGCCTACACCGAGCGGCACGCCGATCTGGCGCTGGCGTTCGCGACGCAGGCGGCGGTCGCGATCGAGAACGCGCGGCTCTTCGAGGCGGCCGAGGAGCGCACGCGCGAGCTCGGCACACTGCTGGAGATCGGGCGGAACGTCGCCGGGACGCTCGAGCTGGAACCGCTGCTCGGCCTGATCCTCGATGAGGTGCGAGCGGCCGTGGAGTACGACGGCGCGGGTATCCAGATCCTTCAGGACGGCGAGCTGGTGCAGGCTGCCGGGCGCGGGCCGGATCCGAAGCGGGTCGCCGAGGGCGTCCGGGTGACGCTCGCGGACGCGGGGCCGATCCGGGAGATGGTCGAGCGCGGCGAGCCGCTGGTGATCGGAGACGTCTGGTCCGACGATCCGGTGGCGCGCGCCTACCGGGAGGTCGTCACCGAGGAGTGGCTGCGGAATCGTCCCCACAACCGGTCCTGGGTCGGTGTGCCGCTTCAGGTCCGGAACCGGACCCTGGGTACGATGGTGATCGCCCATGCCGAGCCGAACCACTACACCGCGCGCGACGTCGAGCTGTTGACCGCGATGGCGACGCAGGCCGCGGTGGCGATCGAGAACGCGCGGCTCTACGAGGCGGCGGCGGGCACGGCGGCGCTGGAGGAGCGGCAGCGCCTCGCGCGGGAGCTGCACGACTCGGTGTCGCAGGCGCTGTTCGGCATCGGGCTGGGCGCGCGGACGGCGCGGACGTTGCTGGACCAGGACCCGGCGAAGGCGGTCGCGCCGGTCGACTACGTGCTGTCGCTGGCGGAGGCGGGGCTGGCGGAGATGCGGGCGCTGATTTTCGAGCTGCGGCCGGAGGCGCTGGAGCAGGAGGGGCTGGTCGCGGCGCTTGAGAAGCAGGCGGCGGCGATGCGGGCGCGGTACGGGGTGGCGGTCGAGGCGTCGCTGCCGGCCGCGATCGAGGCGCCGCAGCCGGTGCAGGAGGCGGTCTACCGGATCGCGCAGGAGGCGCTGCACAACATCGTCAAGCACGCGCGGGCGTCGCGGGTGACGGTCGAGGCCGCAAGCGATGGCGGCGCGACGACGCTGCGGATCGTCGACGACGGTATCGGGTTCGATTCGGGCGGGTCGTTCCCCGGGCACCTCGGGTTGAGGTCGATGGCGGAGCGTGCCGAGAAGCTGGGCGGGACCTTCGATGTCGAGAGCGCGCCGGGCGCCGGCACGACGATCCGGGTGTCGATCCCGAACCCGAAAGCGTGACGCCGTTGCGTTCGGGAACATGGGTAACGCCTGAGACTCGATGGGCCTGGCCCTCCGTGGCCGGGCTCGCGACGGCTGCCG
Source organism: Chloroflexota bacterium (assembly GCA_023392645.1). GTDB lineage: Bacteria > Chloroflexota > Chloroflexia > Thermomicrobiales > UBA6265 > JACCVC01. Next base: position 9,044 of record JAEVYR010000431.1, read on the forward strand.
ACGACGCATCCCCTCCTCAATCAACGATTGTCATTTCGAGCGGAGCACCCGCAGGGTGCGTAGTCGAGAAATCTCTTGCCCGCCGGGAAGCGATGTCCCGAACGCAAGAGATTTCTCCGCGCGCGCCTGGCGGCGCTTGGTCGAAATGACATCGCTTATTGGGGGCTGGCGGCGTTCGCGCCACCCTCGCTCAGCATGACATCGTGCCTTGTTTCAAAAGATCGAGCGTTGGAACCCGGCACGCGCCCGCCCACCGAGGGGCGGGCCTACGGATGACACCATTTCATGGTGTCGTTTTCTCAACGTCAGTCGCTATCGGCGAGGTAGCGGTGGACGGAGCCGACGGCGACCGAGCCCTCCCCGACCGCGCCGGCGACGCGCTTGACCGAGCCGTGGCGCACATCGCCGACGGCGAAGACGCCGGACAGGCTCGTCTCGAACGGCAGCGGCGACCGCTCCAGCGACCACGACGCGGCCGGGACGTCGAGACCGGTCAGCACGTAGCCGCGCTCGTCGCGCATCACGGCGTCACCGAGCCAGTCGGTGCGCGGCTCGGCGCCGATCATCACGAATAACCCCGCCGCGTCACGCTCCTCCCGCTTGCCGTGTCGCTCCAGCACCAGCCCTTCCAGCCGGCGCTCCCCTCGCCCATCGACGACCCGGGTGTCGAGGCGGATCTCGATGTTCGGCGTCGAGGCAACCTGGCGGACCAGGTAGTCGGACATCCCCGCCTCCAGCGACGACCCCCGCACGACGAGCGCGACGCGCCGGGCGAACCGCGCGAGGTGCAGCGCCGCCTGCCCGGCCGAGTTCGCCCCGCCGATGACGGCCACGTCTTCCCCCGCCATGCCCGGCGCCTCGACCCCCGCCGCGCCGTAGTAGACGCCGGCGCCGACGAGCCGGTCGAGCGCCGGCACGCCGAGCCGCCGGTAATCGACACCAGTCGCGACGATCACCGCCCGGGCGACGACCTCGCCGCCGTCGGCGCGGGTGACGACGCGGTCGCCGTCTCGCTCGGCGATGCCGGTGGCGGGGTGCATGAACACCCACTCGGCGCCGAAGAGCAGTGTCTGCTCCCAGGCGCGGAAGGCGAGCTCGCCGCCGCTGACGCCGCGCGGGAAGCCGGGGTAGTTGCGGATCATCGAGCTGGTGCCGGCCTGCCCGCCCATCGCGTGCGGCTCGACCACGAGCGTGCGCAGACCCTCGGAGGCGCCGTAGACGGCGGCGGTGAGCCCGGCCGGCCCGGCGCCGAGGATGGCGAGGTCGTAGAC
>JAEVYR010000447.1 GCA_023392645.1 Chloroflexota bacterium
CCGGTGATCGTTGTCGAGCAGGAGGGCGAAATCGTCGGGTTCGCGTCGACCTCGACCTATCGGCCTCGCGAATGCTACGCCGGCATCGCCGAGTACTCGGTCTACGTCGCTCGCAATGCGCGCGGCCACGGAGTCGGCCGGGCGGCGATGCTGGCGCTGTTCAACGCCGCCCGGGAGGCCGGCTACTGGAAACTGGTCTCCCGCATCTTTCCCGAAAATGGCGCCAGCCTGCGGCTGATGCGCACGCTCGGCTTCCGCGAGGTTGGCACCTACATCCGGCACGGCAAGCTCGACGGCCAGTGGCGCGACGTCGTGATCGTGGAGAAGCTGCTCGATGAGGAGTGAGGTGAACATCGAGGACCGCCCCGACGCTCCCGCCTGGGGCGTTGATCCGTCGACGATGGCTCGCTGGTCCGAGTTGACGACGGGCTCCGAGATCATCATCGTCAAGCGGTCGGCGAAGCACGAGGGCGAGGAACGCGCGCGCTACCCTGCCACGGTGATTGCGTCCGACCTGCCCGCGCCGTGGGTCGTGTGCGCGGCGCGCTGGACGCACGGCACGGTGCCGCAGGGACTCCTGACGTTTGAGAACGGCGACATCCTGCACGAGATCTTCTCGCCCGTGCATCCGTACAACGCGTTCGCCGTGTTCGCACCGACCGGAGCGCTGAAGGGTTGGTACGCCAACGTTGACTGGCCGGCGGTGCTGGAATATGAAAACGGGCAACTGCTGCTCGTCTGGAACGACCTGTACATCGACCTCGTCGCGACGTCAGACGGGCAAGTAGACGTGCTCGACGAGGACGAGCTGGAGGAGTCCGGCCTCGCGACCACAGCACCCGACCTTCACGCCAGCATCCTCGCCGCCCGCGACGAGATGATGGCCCGCTTCCATGCCCGCCGCCCGCCATTCGCCGGTCCTGACCGCGTCGAGCCGGGCGCCGATCCCCAGGGTCGGACGCCCCGTCAGGTTCGTGGCATGGCGGAATAGATCCAGGGCCTCGCCAGTGCCGGGACATGGATGCTGACATCCAGGCCATGCTCCGCGACATAGGTCGCGATGTAGCCCGGCGGGACGGTGTTCCCGGCGAACATTCCCCAGTGGATCGGTATCACGGTATCGATCCCCGCCTGCGACGCGATTTCGGCGGCCTCGCGATAGTCCATGTTGCCGATCGTGTTCGCCCGGGTGCGGAAGAAGTCGCGCCCGTTGATGGGCAGGAACGCCAGGTCGATCTTCAGCTCGGCCAGCGATTCGACCAGCCCCTCGTAGGGGACCGTATCGCCAGCGTGGTAGATGGTGACCCCGCCGGCACGCAACACAAACCCGAGATAGTGGTGCCCGAGCTCGGGATGCTCGTCGAATTCCTCGTGCGCCGCGGGAAGCGGCAGGATTTCGATGTCGCCGAATATGTGCGGCGTCCCCGCGGCCGCGGCATCGACCCGCTCGACATCGCCGACCAGCTCTCCGGCGCGATCCCGCAATGGCGCGGGCGCAAGGAATCGTGCCCGCGGCGAGGCCGCTGCAAGACCCGGGAGCGTCGCTGGATCGATGTGATCGATATGGTCGTGGGTCAGCAACACCAGATCGGCGTTCGTCACCTCCTCCGGCGCGAACGGCGGCGGCATCATGCGACGCTCGGCGGGATCGAGATACGGATCGATATAGATGATCTGCCCCTCGAGCTTGAGCGCGACGCTGGCCTGCCCCAGCCACCAGATGCCAACGGCGTCGGAGGGGATGTCGGCATCCGTGATTTGGCGAACAACCGGCGACGACGTCTGAACCATCGATGCTTGCTCCTCAAAATCGACCGGCGAGCGTGCCGATCGATTCCTGCTTCCGACCAGTTCGCGGCCTTGCGTTACCAACGGTCGGCAGGTCCAACACCGATGCTGTCGCGTCCCGCCATTGCGGCGCGGCGACCGGCGAGAGACCAGCGGTTTGGTTTCGGCCCAGGCGGTTCCGCGATGCCTCGCTGGGGAACGCTCCAAGTACGGATCGCGGCGACAATGGCCGCCATAATCTCCGGCGCCGGCTCCGGTTCTACGCGGATACGAATTTGCGCATCGTGCGTGTTCTCGCTCACAGGGGGATATTTCCGTGCTTGCGGCGCGGTGTCGCGATCCGCTTGCTCCGCGCCATTTCCAGTCCGCGAATCAACCACTTGCGCGTGTCGCGCGGCTCGATCACATCGTCGAGATATCCACGCGACGCCGCCTGATACGGACTCGCGAAGAGGTCCTCGTATTCCCGCACCAGCTCCTTCTTCCGGTTCTCCGGATGTTCGTGACCCGCCAACTCTCGCCGGAAGACCAGCCCGACGGCCGCCTCGGGACCCATCACCGCGACCTCCGCCGTCGGCCAGGCGACGTTGAAGTCCGCGCCGGTGTGCTTGCTCGCCATCACCACGCAGGCGCCGCCGTAGGCCTTGCGGGTGATCACCGTCAACTTCGGCACCGTCGCCTCGCAATAGGCGAACAGCAGCTTCGAGCCGTGACGGATGATGCCGCGGTACTCCTGGTCCGTCCCCGGCAGGAAACCGGGCACGTCGACGAACGTCACGATCGGGATGTTGAACGCATCGCAGAAGCGCACGAACCGGGCCCCCTTGACCGACGCATCGATGTCGAGCGTCCCGGCCAGGACGTTCGGCTGGTTGGCCACCACGCCGACCGGATGTCCGTCGAGTCGTCCGAACCCGACGATCAGGTTTTGGGCGTGACTCTGCTGAACCTCGTAGAACTCCCCGTCGTCGAGCACCTCGCCCAGCACCGCGTGCATGTCGTAGGGCTTGTTGCTCGCCTCCGGCACGAGCGCATCGAGCGCTGGCGATTCGCGCTCGGGATCGTCGTCGGGCTGGAACCATGGCGGGTCGTCGAGGTTGTTCGAGGGCAGGTACGAGAGCAGGTAGCGAACCTGCTCGATGAGATCGTCCTCGTCGGCGGCGGTGAAGTGGGCGACGCCGCTGACACCGGTGTGGGTGGCCGCCCCGCCGAGCTCCTCGGGGTCAACGGTCTCGCCGGTGACGGTCTTGATGACATCGGGCCCGGTGATGAACATCCGGCCGATACCCTCGACCATGTACGTGAAGTCGGTCATCACCGGCGAGTAGACCGCTCCGCCCGCGCAGGGCCCGGCGATGACGGAGATTTGCGGCACGACGCCTGAGAGGCGGACGTTACGAAAGAAGACGTCACCATAGCCGGCCAGTCCTTCGACACCCTCCTGGATGCGCGCCCCGGCCGAGTCGTTGATGCCGATGATCGGGCAGCCGTAGGTCTCGGCGAGATCCATCAGCTTGACCATCTTCTCGGCGAACGCCTCGCCCAGCGATCCGCCGAAGACGGTGAAATCCTGCGAGAACACCGCCACCTTGCGGCCGTCGATGGTGCCGAAGCCGGTCACGACGCCGTCGCCGAAGGGGCGCTTCTCGCTCATGCCGAACTGGCTGGCGCGGTGGCGCACGAAGCTGTCCAGCTCGGTGAACGAGCCGTCGTCGAGCAGGTGCAACACGCGGTCGCGCGCGCTGCGCTTCCCCCTGCCCTCCTGCCGCTCCCGCGCGGATTGTTCCTGCGCCGCCATCTCGGCCCGGAGGTCGGCGAGGTGCTCCGCCTTCGTCTTCGTGCCACTGCCGCCGGCGAGCTGCTCTTCGACGTTCACGTCCGTCGTCATGCGTCGGTGCCCCTTCCGATCCACTTCGATCGATCTGCAGGGCATTGTACCGGGTGAGCGGGCGTTGTGATCCGCGAATCGACAAGGCTCCAGGCGTGTTCCCGAATCGCGCGAGTTCCCGAGCCGTCGTCCAATCGAAACGCTCCGGCCGCCGCGTCCCACCCGAAAGAACCCGCCGTCACTAGCGCGGGCCGATCTCCCAGGCCTCCGGCACCGACCTGTAGTCAGAGACGAAGTCGCCATCACCGACGATCTGACCACCCGCCGCCGTCACCGTCCGGCGCAGGAGAACCGTCACGCCCGCGCTCGCATTCTGTACCTTGACGCGTTCGCCGGGCGCGAGGTTCGGGTTCACCCGCTCGACCGGGTCGGGGATGGGCTTCGGCTCGCTCAGCCGCGCCTCACCGATATCGACCGACCATCCTGGATCACGCCCGAAGAAGTTCGCATACACGGCGGACTCGTCGATTCCCACGGTCAGCAAGAGCCATGAATCGAGCGGGTTCTCGAAGACCAGGTCCAGCCCCCACCCGTCGTCTGCGTCGGACTGATAGATCGCGCCGTCGAATCCTGGCGGCGATCCATCCAGCTCATAGAAGCCAAGCCGCCAGCTGTGGGGGTGCCACTCGTCGAAACGAAACCCGGCGAGCGCCGCCGCCCGGAACACCGTTGTCGACACCTGGCAGACGCCGCCGCCGATATCGGTCGCGGCGAAATCGCCCTGGATGATGGTTCCGGGAACGAACCCGTTTTCCTCGGTGATGGGACCCAGCAGGTCATTGAACGAGAAACGCTCACCCGGCGCCACGAGCTTGTACGAAATATTCTCCGCCGAGACCACCACGTTGGCATGGCGCGCATCGGACGATCCCGCGAACGACGACGAGCCGGTGGCGAGGTGGCCGTCGAGCCCGAGCTCATGGATGTTGTCCGCCCGCGCGGCGGCGAGGACCGATTTCATCGGTAGCGGACCGGAGCGAGTCTCTGATTCCGCGAGCCGGCCGAGCGCCGCTTCCAGCGCTTCGCGGTCGAGCTCCTGCCCGGCGACATCGTCCGCGATGACGTACGGGCCGCCATCCCAACCCAGCATCACGTTGCGCGGCGACGTGGCAACCGCGGCCGCGATCGCATCCAGCCGGGGCGTCAGCGCGCCAGGATCAAGGCGCGCCTCGCTACCGCCATCGACCACCAGCGCCGAGGCGAGGTCATCCGGCTCTACCGGATACACCTGGCCTTCGTGCGTGAACAGCACCGGCTCGCTGGCAAGCCGCGCGGCCGCATCCCGCGCTTCCACCAGGTCGCCCGCGACCACGTCCGGCTCGACCGGCCGGGCGACCAGCTCGACCGTCGCCGGACGGGCGTCGCACACGTCGCGCTTCGTATCGGCGACGGCCCGCTCGATGTCAAGCTCGCGCCCGACCTGATGATCGGAGATCGTCACGTTGCCAGCCTCGGCAACCAAACGCGCATCGACCAGGACGATCCGAAGCTCCTCGCCGATATCCTCCAGCAGCGAACGCAACACCGCCTCGTCGCGCTTGAGCACCAGCGGCACGTCGCGGCCATCGACCTCCAGCCATGCCGAATAGCGGTCCAGCATCGAGCCATCGCGGCCGTGGTCCATCGCGCATCCCATCATCGCGTCGTAATCGATCGACATGCCGATCTCGGCCAGGCTGGCCTCCCACACGCGCCCCTCGAACGTGTAGGTCACGGCGCCCTGCTCCAGCGACGCGAAGGTCGCACGCAGCAGCGCTTCGCCGGCGTTTGGCGAGAGGCGGGAAACATCAATGCCGTGAACCGACGTGCCCGGATAAATCTGGCCGCTGGTGCTGGCCGGCACTGCCACGGCGGCGCCGGCGATCATCGCGCCGAACGAGCCGGCAACCAGCCGTCGCCGGCTCATCATCCTGTTCAGTTTGAGACTCAAGCGATCCTCCATGCGTGGCATGCCGGGATCCACCGGCTGCCGCGTCACGTGCCACACCCGACCGGCAGGCACGTCCTTCTCCCCTCTGTCTACGGATTGGCGCAGGAACCGGATTGCCGGGCACTCCGGCCCCGCCGCAGACGCCGGACCGGTAGACTTGACGCGACAAGGCCGCACGGGACACCGGCGACCGGGAGGCACGACGCATGGCACGGAGCATCTACATCTCCTCCGCCGAGGGCAACACCGGCAAATCGACCATCGCGCTCGGCCTGATCGAGGCAGTGAAGCGCTCGGGTCGCACGATCGGCCTGTTCCGGCCGGTCTCCCGCAGCGAGGATCAATCCGACTACATCCTCGATTTCCTGCTGGAGCACCTCTGGATGCCCGGGCCGGCGTCGAGCTACGTCGGCGCGACCTACGGCGAGGTCCACGCCGACCCGGAAGCCGCGCTGTCGCAGATCGTGGTGCGCTACAAGCAGCTCGAGCCGGAATACGACGTGATGATCATCCTCGGCTCGGATTACACCGATGTCGCCACTCCCACCGAGCTCGCCTTCAACGCCCGCGTGGCCACCAACCTCGGCGCGCCGGTACTGCTGGTGCTGGGAGGCCGCGGCCACGACGAGAACACCCCGGCCAACACCCAGGTCATCGCCGGACCGGCCCGCACGCCGGAAGAGATGTTCCAGGCAACCGAGATCGCCCTCGCCGAGCTGGCAGAGGAACATGCCCAGCTCCTTGCCGTGATCGCCAACCGGGTCGACGGCGAGCGGATCGACGAGGTCATCGCCGCCATCGCGCGCGCCGTCGCCGGTGTGGGCGACATTCCGGTCTGGGCCCTGCCGGAGGACCCGGTCCTGGTCGCACCGACCCTGCGCGCACTCTGCGAGGCTCTTGACGGCCGGCTGTACCGCGGAGATCCGGATTTGCTCGACCGCGAGGCGTTGAGCGTGGTCGTGTCAGGCATGTCGATGGAGAACGTGCTGCGCCGGCTCGAACCGGATGCGGCGGTGATCGTGCCAGGCGATCGCTCCGAGGTATTGCTGGCGCTGACGATGGCGCACGAGGCACAGACGTTCCCGCCGCTCGCGGGCATCATCATGAACGGCGGTTTCGCGGTCTCCCCCGTGATCGAGCGACTCATCGCCGGCGTGGCCAGCGACATGCCCATCGTCGCCACCGACCTCAACACCTTCGAAACCGTCTTGCGCGTTACCCGCACGCGCGGGAGACTGGCCGCCGACTCGCAGCGCAAGACCGACATCGCCCTCGCCCTCTTCGACGAGCAGGTCGATGGCGATCGCCTGCTGGCGCTGCTCGATGTCGCTCGCGACGACATCGTCACGCCGCTCATGTTCGAATTCCGCCTGCTGGAACGCGCCCGATCCGAGCCGAAGCACATCGTCTTGCCGGAGGGCGAGGACGACCGCATCCTGCGCGCGGCCAGCACGCTGCTTCAGCGCCAGGCGGCGAACCTGACCATCCTCGGCGACGAAGAGGAGATACGCGACCGCGCCGCCCGTCTCGGCGCCGACATTTCGGACGCAACGATCCTGAGCCCGACCGACCCGGAGCTGCGCGAGCGATTCGCGGCAACCTATGCCGAGCTGCGCGCCCACAAGGGCGTCACGCTGGAGCAGGCGCGCGACATCGTCACCGATGTCTCCTACTTCGGCACGATGATGGTGCACGAAGGCATGGCCGACGGCATGGTCTCCGGCGCGACGCACACGACGGCGCACACGATCCGGCCGGCGTTCGAAGTGATCAAGACCGAGCCGGGCGTCTCGATCGTCTCCAGCGTCTTCTTCATGTGCCTGGAGGACCGCGTGCTGGTCTACGGCGACTGCGCGGTCAACCCGAACCCGACCGCGGAGCAATTGGCCGACATCGCGATCTCGTCGGCGCAGACGGCCAGGCGGTTCGGCGTCGAGCCGCGCGTCGCGATGCTCTCCTACTCCACCGGCGAGTCGGGCACCGGCACCGACGTCGAGAAGGTTCGCACCGCGACCGAGCTGGTCGAGGAGCGTGCGCCGGAGCTGCCGGTGGACGGACCGATCCAGTACGACGCCGCCGCCGACGCCACCGTGGCGCGCGCGAAGATGCCCCAATCGGAGGTGGCGGGCCGCGCGACGGTGTTCATCTTTCCCGACCTCAACACCGGCAACAACACCTACAAGGCGGTTCAGCGCAGTGCCGGGGCGGTCGCGATCGGACCGGTGCTGCAGGGATTGCGCAAGCCGATCAACGACCTCTCGCGCGGGGCGCTGGTCAAGGACATCGTCAACACCGTCGCGATCACCGTGATCCAGGCGCAGGAGCAGGCATGAGCGTCGTCCTCGTCGTCAACTCCGGCTCGTCGTCGATCAAGTACCAGATCATCGATCCCCAGACGGAGGAACGCCTCGCGAAGGGACTGATCGAGCGGGTCGGTACCGATCGAGGTCGCGTGATCCACGCCGGCCCGGACGGAAAGAAGCACGAATTCGAGCGGCCGGTGCTCGACCACGTCGCCGGATTCGAGGCAATGCTGGACGCGTGCGCGCGGTACGGTCCCGACCTCGACGCGATCCCGATCGTCGCCGTCGGGCACCGGGTGGTGCAGGGCGGCTCGCGCTTCGTCCAGCCAACACTGATCACCGACACGGTCATCGCCACCATCGAGGAATTGAGCCCGCTGGCGCCGCTGCACAACCCGCCCAACCTGCTCGGCATCCGCGCCGCCCGCGCGACCTTCCCGGACCTGCCGCACGTCGCCGTCTTCGACACGGCCTTCCACCGCTCCTTGCCACCGGAGGCGTACACCTACGCCATCGACGCCAACCTCGCCGCCGAGCACCGCATCCGCCGCTACGGCTTCCACGGCACCTCGCACAAGTTCGTCTCCGAGCGGGCCGCCGAGCTGCTCGGCCGGCCACTCGACACGGTGAACACGATCGTGCTGCACATCGGCAACGGCGTCTCGGCCTGCGCGGTGCGCGGCGGCCTGTCGATCGACACCTCGATGGGGATGACGCCGCTGGAGGGGCTGGTGATGGGCACACGCAGCGGCGATATCGACCCAGGCATCCTCTTTCACCTGAGCCGGCGGGACGGGATGACGATGGCGCAGATGGACGATCTGCTCAACCGGCGAAGTGGGCTGCTGGGCATGACCGGAAGCTCCGACATGCGCGATGTGCTGGCCTCGGCGAATCGGAGCGAGCCGCGGGCGGAGCGTGCCGTCGATGTCTATTGCCACCGGATACGCCATTACGTAGGCGCGTACTACGCGCAGCTCGGCCGCCTCGACGCGATCGCGTTCACGGCCGGCGTCGGCGAGAACGCGCCGGAGATTCGGGCGCGGTCGCTGGCCGGGCTGGAACCGATGGGGATCGTCGTCGACCCGGATCGCAACGCCGCCCCCGGCAACGAGGGCCGCATCTCCGCCGACGAGTCGGCCGTCGCCGTCCTCGTGATTCCCACCAACGAAGAGCTCGAAATCGCCCGCCAGACAATGGCGACGGTTGAGTGAAGTAGCGGCGCCATCGTCATCCCGTCGGCCCGCACCTGGGCGCGGTTTCGTCAACCAAACCGACGATGGTCAGCAGGAATGAGCGTCGGCGGGCACGCCATCTCGGACTGACGTCGATTCCAGACGCAGGGGATCGGTCATCGAAGGGCGCGGCGAACCCGCGCACTTGGGCGCGGCTCTACGAATTGGTGGTGTTGACGCTCGCCAGGAGCGCGACGAAGTCCGCATTCGGCACGGGCAGCGCCGCACGGAACTCCGCGTCGGGGGACGCCTCGACCGTGATTCGACCGGTGCCATCCGGCGCGTCGAAGGCGAGTCGCCAGGCGTGGAGCAGCGTCCTTCCAGCGGCCTCGCCCTTCGACGCGAAGAGCGGATCGCCGACGATCGGGTGGCCGATCCAGGCCAGGTGCACCCGGATTTGGTGCCGGCGTCCGCTTTCTGGCTGGACCGCGAGCAGCGCGATCTGGTCCGATTGCCACAGCCGCTCGAATCGGGTCAGCGACGGGTAGACACGATCGCCGGTTGCCTCGCTGGACAGGGACCATCGGCTTGCGCTGGCGTCGAATGCGATCGCCTCCCGCTGATCGGCGACCCGGACGCGGTTCTTGCGCCCGGTCGTCAGCGGCAGGTCGATCTCGCCGCAATCGGGCACGTCACCGGATCGCACGGCACAGAGATAGGTCTTCTCGACCGTCCGCTGGTTGAACTGCCGCGCCAGCGCCGCATGGCCAGCGGCCGTCTTCGCCAGCAGAATCACCCCGGACGTGACCGTGTCGATGCGATGGACGGGGCGCAGATTCTCTCCGGCCGCCCGGGCCAGCGCGAGCAGGTCGTCAGCAGCGTTGTCACCGACAACCGCCAGCCCGGCCGGCTTGTTCAGCGCAAGCAGGTCGGCGGACTCGAACACCGTCCAGTCCGCGCGGCGCGCTCGCCAGATCTCTTGCGGATCGCCGCCCGCGCTATCCCTCACCATGCTCGTGCCTCGCTCGCTCGCGTGACGCGATGTCGCGTTCGATAGCCATTGATCCCCTCCCACGCACTCCAAGCCGACACCAAGATCACGCCGAGGATCAGCAGGCGCTCGAACGCGGTGCCCACCAGCCAGTCAGCCGTGTCACCGCTGAAGGCCACCGCGATCTCCGGGTTGACGAGCCCCCACCGCAGGGCGGCGACCACGGCGACGCCGATCCACACTGCGTCCAGAACGAGCTCGGTGACCACGAGCTGCCTGATCCAGTGACCGACAGCATATTTCAGGATCTCGAACACGGCGGTCACGATCACGATGCCGAGTGTGAGGAACCAAAAGGCGTCGGGAATGCCGGGATTGACGAATGGCACGACGGTGTCGTCCGGATAGCCGGGGGCGCGGAGCGAGTCGTCGACCCGCATGAACGCGTCGACACCCCGCTGGTGCTGAAGCACGAGCACGACAGCCAGCACCGCCGAGGTGGCGAAACCCCAGATGGCATCGCCAATCGAAATCTGCCGCACCGGAGCCGCATCCGGCAGGTCGGTCACGGTCCATCCCTCGCCCGATGTTTCGGCTTCGGGCTGCATGCGCTCGTAGATCGCGAACCCAGCCGTCACCCAGAACACGACCTGCGTCGCGAAAAGCAGCGTCGTCCCGAGGGCGCCGGGCACGGCCTGGATCAGCGCCGTGCCGGTGTCGCTGTCCGAGCTCAGCACCTTTTCGGCGTAGACGATTGCCGCGATCAACGGCACGAGCCAGGCCAGGAGGTTCTTCAGCAGGCTCACATAGTCGTAAAAGTGGCGCGGTCCAATCAGGTACCGTGGCCCGTCGTCGAAGCGCGCGGCAAGCCGACGGGGATCGCCCAGCTCCTCCAGCGCATGAGTCGTGGCGATGTCGGGTCTCTCGCTCTGATCGATGCGACCGTCGATCAGCTCCGCGATCATGGCGCGCATGTCGCGCTCGACATCGACGCGCGACGCGTTCGGCACGCCGGTCATCGCCACCTCGATGTAGCGGTCAATCATCGTCGTCATCGGCATTCTCCTCGGGACAGGAGGGTCGTCAGGCTCGCGTTGAGCTGGCCCCACGCTTCCGCAAGATGGGCCAGTGTCGCCGCGCCCTGCTCGCTCGTTCGGTAGTACTTGCGCGGCCGGTCGGCGCTGGTGTCCCACTCGCTCGTCAGCAGACCCTGCTTTTCCAGCCGCCGCAGTAGCGGATAGAGCGTGTTGGCGTCGACGTCGATGCCGGCGCCGCCGAGCTCTTCCAGCAGCGCGTAGCCGTATCCGGGTTTCTGGAGCGTGGCCAGCACGGCCATCACGACCGTTCCGCGTCTCAGTTCCTGGAGATGGGTCACCAGCATGGCGTCGCCGTCGGTTCTCATGGTCCCACGATAGTGTGTATCGCACAGTATAGTCAAGACAACATTACTGTTTGATCATGGCATTGGTGCAGAAATCACGAGCGACGGCGGACACCGGACGACGTGTGCCGGTGCTCGGTCCCTGCCGCGCTGGAAACGGCCCGCCTCGAGGGCGGGCCGTACTGGCGTTTCATAATTTCTCGCTAAGGTCCTCTGGACGAACTCACGAGTGGCTGCCGGTGAGGTCCTTGTCCTCCATCTCCCAGGCGTGGTCCAAAGTGTGGAATGCGATGTGCCTTATGAGGTAGGAGAGCTCCCACTTCTTCGCCTTGCGGCCCTCGGTGTTGTAGGTCTTGATGGCCTCGACGAGATCCTCGCGGTACTGTTGTCGCGCTCCCGGCTCAAGGATCTGCTCCAACGTATAGTCCACACCAATCCCGCTCGCCCAGTCTCGCTCGTTGGCGAGGATGTGGCGGACGATCTGATCACGATCTCGACCGCCGCCCCGCGGCCCCTTCTTCAGCTCGGGCGAGACGCGCGCGGCCACATCGTCAAAGAACTGCCAGCACGCCCAGAGCAGCTTCAGCCGGCGCTCCAGGTCGTCCACCTCCATCGCACTGCTGTCCAGCGGAGACGGCGCGAATGAGATACCCCAGAAGTCCGTTGAGCCTGTCCCCTCGTAGCGATCCACAATTTCCACTGCGTTCTGCCGATCGAACTCGGTCGCCAGGCCGGCTCGCTCCGCGATCGGCCGATACCGACTCCGATACTGCTCGAACGACTCCAGGGCGACCTCTTCGACTTTTCCGCCGCGGTTCCAGCCTGGCCAATCCCATGCATAGGCCACGACTCTCTTGCCCTTCTTGCCGACCTCGATATTCACGCGCACCGGGTTGGCCACGACCGCACCTTCCAGTTCACATCGTCATGTTCAATTCCACGAAACGAACCAAATCGTACCATGTGATGCGTCCCGTTCCGTCCCTGCCGGGGACGTGACCAAGCCTGCCTCGACCACTCCCCCGCGTCTCAATCGACGCTTATGGCATGAACTCTGCGAAGACCTGCCCGTAAACGCGATCTCGACCGTTACGTCGCCGATCGCAATCGCGAGAATAGGAGACACGAGCGTGGTTCGAGAGGCAGTCAAATTCGGTCCCGACATCGAGCATGCGGCCGAGTACGAACAGGAACTGACCCGCGACATCCTCGCCGAGATGGCGGCCACGCAACGAGACAATGCGGACAGGCACCGCCATGCGCATCGCGACGCGCACGCCAAGAGCCACGCGGTCCTCAAGGCGACCGTCACGGTGCATGAAAGCCTGCCGCCAGAGCTGGCTCAGGGCATCTTCGCCGAGCCGCGCACCTTCGACGCCGTCGTGCGCCTGTCGTCCTCTCCGGGCGATATCCGAACGGATCGCACCCCGGCGCCGCGGGGCTGCGCACTCAAAGTCATCGGCGTCGAGGGCGAGCGACTGGTACCCGACATTGGCGGAAACAACCAGGACGTGTTGATGGTGAACTTCCCGACGTTGGCCTTCGGCACGATCGCGAAGTACAAGGACATGCTCTCGCTTCTGGAGAAGGCAGCGAAGGCGCCCGAAACGCTGCAGCGCCTGACGACCGGCGCCATGAGCATCGCGCGTGACGTGGCCACCTCCGCCGGACTCACGCCCGGCGCGACGCTGGAGGGACTCGGGCGCGACAACAGCCACGTTCTGGGCGAGACGTACTTCACGCAAGCCGCGCTTCGCTACGGCGACTTTGTGGCCAAGCTCTCCGTCTCCCCGAAGTCCGCCAATGTCCGCGCACTCACCGGAGTTCAGATGGATGTCGATGACTTCTCCGCGATTCGGGACCTGGTCGTCGACTACTTCAAATCCAACGATGCGGAGTACGAGCTGCGCGCGCAGCTGTGCACCGATATCGACGCGATGCCCGTCGAGGACGCCGCGGTGCTGTGGTCCGAGGACGCATCTCCGCACCGGCCCGTCGCCACGATTCGGATTAACCGTCAGGATACCTACGGGCCCGCTCGTCGTGCATACGGTGACGACACACTCACATTCAACCCCTGGAACGGCGTGCAGGACCACCGGCCACTGGGATCCATCATGCGCGTGCGCAAGCACGCCTACGAGCGCTCGACCGCCTATCGACATGAGTACAACGCCAGGAAACGCGTCGAGCCGAGCAGTCTGGACGACATTCCAGATTGAGGCTCATGCCGCTGGGACACAACCACGAACGGGAGACAGACATGACAGACCACCGAGACCCACGACTTCAGGACGAAAGCCAGCTCGATGCGATCAAGCGAGCGGTCGAAGACGTCGCGCACGATGCGCCCAAGCTGGCGAAGATCGCCCTCGAGGCGATGATCCGGCGCCACAATCCGGACCTCACTGGTACGGCCGACTCGGCTGGACGCGTGGGCATGCGCTCGGGCAAGGTGTCCGAGCTGACGGCGATCGCCACGCTCAAGCCCGGCGGGGGCGAGCGACTGCGGCGCATCTTTTCGCTGACCAACGGCAACATGGACGGCGCGCAGCGGGTATCCACCCTGCACGATATGCGCTTCGTCTTCTTCGACGACGACACCCGCATCCTCTTCGCGACGGCGTATGACGGCGACTGGGACGCCTACATCAATGACTTCGCGACGAAGATTCCCGACCTGATGGACTTACTGTTCCAGAATGTCGAGGGGTGGCCGGGGATCGACAGCCCGGACGTCAAGGATTTCATCGCCGAGCACCAGATCACCGCCGCCGGCTGGTTCGTGGCGAACCCTCAGGTCACCGTCGTCGACGTGCGTCGGATGCAGCGCACCGAACATGCGTTGAACGAGTTCCTCGATACGATGACCGGTCGCGATGATCTCGATGAGCAAACCGCTACGGCCATGAAGCACCTCACCGACACGATCTCTCGGCCCGAGGCGGTGGACTACTGATATGAGCCTGCTTTCAGACCTGAACGAGCGCTTTCGGCGTGAGCACGTTAGCCTGGAACTCGACGATATCCAGGGATTGATCCTCCGATCGCGGCCGGAACCATACGTCGGCGCCCATGCGATGCTGCATATCGACGAAGCCGCGGGAGGCAGGGACTTCGTCGCGCGACTTGTCGACTACATCCAGTCAGCCCAGGACTGGACCAGCGATCTCGAGGCGTGGACGGGTGTCGCCATCAGCCATGATGGACTCAAGGCCCTCGGCGTGCCGGAAGAGTCACTGAAGAGCTTCCCGTTGCCCTTTCAGCAGGGCATGGCGGCACGGGCGCTGCAACTGATCGACAACGGGCCCAACGCCCCGAGTCGGTGGGACGAGGCATTCGCGCCGGGCACCTGCCATATCGCGATGACGATCTACGCGGCGGACGAGAAGGCTCGAACCACCGCTCTATCCACTGCGATGGAGGTGCTGGATCAGTCCAGCGGCGTGACCCTGGTCGCGACGCAGCTGTTCGGGGTCGATACCGAAAACAAGAATCCGTTCGGGTTCCGCGACTCGATCTCCCAGCCGACGATCGCCGGCAGCGGGGTCAACCCGCAACCCGGCCAGGAGCGAGCCATCGCAGCCGGCGAGTTCATTCTGGGGGAGAACAGCGAAACCGGCGCGCCGCTCGGTGTGCCCCAACCAGACGTTCTCGGCCGGAATGGCTCGTACGTGGTCCTGCGCAAGTTCATCAGCCACGTCGGCGAGTTCAACGACTACATCGCCTCCCAGGCTGCCGATCCCAAAGAGCGGCACTGGCTCGCGGCCAAGATGTTCGGCCGCTGGCGCAGCGGCGCACCGCTGGTGCTCTCGCCGGAGCACGACGAGCAGGAGCTCGGAGATGATCCGCAGCGGAATAACGATTTTACGTTCAAGGACGATCCCAAGGGGCTCATGTGTCCGCATTCGAGCCACATGCGCCGCCTGAACCCGCGGGACAGTCAGCTGACGATCCTCACCGACGTGAACATCAAGCGCATCATTCGCCGCTCGTCGACCTTTGGCCCGTCCTGGTCTCCTGATGTGACCGTAGAGGATGACGCGAAAGAGGACCGCGGCATCTACTTCGTGTTCATCAGCGCTCGTGCCTTCGATACCATCGAGTTTATGCAGCAGGAATGGATCAACGGCGGCAACTTTGTCGATCTCGGCACCGAGCGCGACCCGATTGTCGGGAACTTCCACGCCGATGACACAGGCGGTCGATTCACGATCCCGGAGGAGCCAGCGCGACGGAGAATCCACGGAGTTACGACGTTCAACCGGATGGCCGGAGGTGAGTACCTCTTCATGCCGTCGATCAGCGCTCTGCGCTGGATTGGTGCAGGCGGCTGGGCATCCTGAGCCGTCCGGAGAAGCGTACGCAGCAGCGGGCAGTACCTCTCGCCCATCGCGACAGGCGACGCGGTTGCCTCCCCCGGAAAGGGAGCTGAAC
>JAEVYR010000448.1 GCA_023392645.1 Chloroflexota bacterium
TGATGACGCCGGGCATCCGGCCTGATACGTCTGCCGGGTGACCATCTCGCGCCAGCCCCGCCGTCGATCTCCGCCGGACGCATCGCGAGCCGGTCTCGGACGCGGGGTGGCGGACTTTCGCGGCTGGATGGGCGACCGGCCGCCGTGCTTCGCCGGCGTTCACCCGATCGGCGTATGACGTACCTTGCTTGTATCAGGAGCATCGTCGCCTGTCAATAGTTGAATTGAACTGTTACGAACGTTACTGAACGCAGCCGTTGCGTTTCCCCATCGCCTCGGGCATGATGGAGCGACGAGATCGACGCCCGCGATGCCGGGCGTCGCCAGGAGAATCCGGAGAGAGACGATGGCTCAACAGTCGGTCGAAACGAGTTCCGGCAAGGCGTTCCCGCCCGGCCGCCAGTACCGGGGCGCCGCGCTGCGCCACGTCGCGATGCCGCTGGGGGGCGTCGGGGCGGGTCAGGTGGCGATCTGCGGCGATGGCGCGCTGCGCCAGTGGGAACTGTTCCACCTGCCGAATCACCTCGCGTTCGTGCCCGACAGCTTCTTCGCGATATCCGCCGCCACCGGCGACGAAAGCGTCACCCGCATCCTGCAGTCGCGCGAGGTGCTCGACCTGCCGGAAGCGCGCACGCCGATGGTCAATGACGATCACATCCCCACCCAGCAGCGCGCACTGCTGGATCGATTCCCCGGGGTCGATCGCACCGTGTTCACGGGCGCCTACCCGTTCGCCCGGATCGACTACGAGGACGCCGCGCTGCCGGTCGATACCGCCCTGGAGGCGTACGCGCCGTTCGTCCCCACCGATGTCGAGGCCAGCGACCTGCCGGCGGTCGTGTTCACGTTTCACATCCACAACCCGACCGATCGCCGAGTGCGAGGCAAGCTCGGCGCGACGTTGAAGAACGTCGTCGGATGGGACGGGGTCGTCCCCATCGAGCGCAATGCCTGCCCGTCGCTGGGCGGCAACGTCAACCGCGTCGTCCGCGAGGCTGGCTACACGGCGCTGGCGCTGGAGAATCCATCGCTGCCGGAACGCGATCCCGGCCAGGGCCAGCTCGCCCTCGCCACGACGGCTTCGGACGTCACGGCGCTGCCGCAGTGGTCGGACCCGGGCACGTTCATGGACGCCTTGAACGCGTTCAGTGGTTCTGAATTCCTGTCGAAGATCGGCACGAAGCCCAGCGCGCCATCGGGACCCGGCGAGGCGTGGAACGGCGGGTTGATCGTGCCGTTCGACCTGCGACCGGGCGCGTCGAGCGAAGTCACCTTCGTGCTCGCCTGGTCGTTCCCGAACCACTACGTCAACTTCGGCCAGTCGGGTCACCACGACGACACGTCGTTCACCAGGAGCCAGCTCTGGCTCGGCACCGCCTATGCCGGCCGGTTCCGCGACGCGCTCGCCGTCGTCGATCACGTCGTCGCGCACGGTGACCGGCTCCACCGCGACTCACGAGCGTGGGCCGACAGCGTCCTGACCAGCAGCCTGCCGACCTGGTTGTCGGAGTTCCTCGCCGCGCAGGGCGCGCTCCTGCGCAGCCCGACCACCTTCCGGACCGAGGACGGCACCCTCTTCGGCTTCGAAGGCACCCAGGGTGCGCCGACGTCAAACCTGCCGTGGGCGGGATTCGGCGGATCCTGTCCGCTCAACTGCACCCACGTCTGGAATTACGAACAAGCGCTCTCTCGCCTCTTTCCGGCGCTGGAGCGCACGATGCGCGAGACCGATTTCGACTATGTGCAGGCACCGGAGGGCTTCATCCCCCACCGCACCGTGGTCCCGCTGACGATGCGGCAGCTGTGGGATCGTCCCATCGGCGGGCCGGACAACCCCGCGCTCGATGGCATGCTCGGCACGATCCTGAAGGCGTACCGGGAAGTGCGCCAGGGGGCGGGTTGTGAGTGGCTGGTGCGATACTGGCCGAACGTCAAGCGCCTGCTGGCGTACATCGAGGGGACCTGGGATCCCGACGGTGACGGCATCCTCGACGGAGAGCAGCCAAACACGTTCGATATCGCGTTTTACGGACCGAACATGTTCATCGGCGCGCTGTGGCTGGCCGCGCTGCGGGCCGCCGAGGAGATGGCGCGGCAGCTCGGCGAGGCCACCGAGGCCGACCGCCTGCGCGCGCGTTTCGCCGGAGCCAGCAAGGCCTATGACGACCTGCTCTGGAACGGCGAGTACTACGTGCAAATCCGCGACGAGAGCGCGCCGCCGGAGCAGCAGTACGGGCCCGGTTGCCTCTCCGACCAGTTGCTCGGCCAGTGGTGGGCGCATCAGCTCGGGCTCGGCTACATCCTGCCGGAAGCGCACGTTCGCGAGACGCTGCGCAACATCGTGCGGCACAACTTCCGCGCTGGCTTTCACGATTGGGAGCCGCAGGAGCGCGAGTTCGCGACCGGCGACGATGCCGGCCTGATGAACGTAACGTGGCCGCATGGCGGGCAGCCCGAGGTGCCGACGCGGTACTGGGACGAGGTCTGGACCGGGACCGAGTACCAGGTCGCCGCGCACTGCATCATGGAGGGGCTGGTCGCCGAGGGGATGCAGGTCGTCGAGGCCGCGCGGGCGCGGTACGACGGGTCCAAGCGAAACCCGTACAACGATATCGAGTGCGGCGACCATTACGCCCGGGCGATGTCGGGCTGGACGATCCTCGAGGCGATCGCGGGCTACCGGTACGACGCCGCAACCGGCGCGATGACCTTCCGGCCGGTCGACGATCCGGCGTTGGTGGGCGCCGCGGAGGCGTTCCGGGCTCCGTTCGTCGCCGCGACCGGCTGGGGCCGGTATGAGCGGATCAATGGTCGCCAGGAAATCGCGGTGCTGTACGGCGAGGTGCGATTGCTGAGCCTGTCGCTGCCGGCGGGCGGCGCGGCTCGCGTCAACGGCCAGCGGATCGATACCTCGCCGGATCAGGGTGCTGCCGGCGTCACGCTCCGTTTTCCCGAAGAGCTCGTCCTCACCGACGGCGACAGGCTGGTTGTCGAGAACGAAGACCCCCGGCCGTAAGGGGCGGCGTGCCGGCGCGTCCGGTTGTCGCCCATCGCGCTGGATTGTGCGGTCACGACCTCACCTGCGGTGTTCGCGACAGTAATTCAG
>JAEVYR010000473.1 GCA_023392645.1 Chloroflexota bacterium
CCCGATGTAGAGCCCGGCGATCAGGAGCAGGGTGCGGAGCGCGTCGCCATCGAGCGCGCGATCGATGAACCGCTTCAGCACAAGCGGCGAGGCGAGCTGAAGACCGATGCTGGTGAGGAGGAGGAGCGCAAGGAGACTGACGCGGCCGCGCTGGGGAATAAGGTAGCGCGCGAGCAGCCGCCAGTAGTCGCGCGGCGAGGTGCGCACGGTTGGATTGTCCCTGGCGTTGTCACAGCGGAGGACGGTGAGGACCGACGCACAGGATAGCACGCCGGCCCGTCCACGTCTCTCGCATCGCCGACTTCGTATACTCTCTCCAAAGCGTAACTGGCCGAGCGAGCAGGAAAGCGGAGGCATATGCCAGAGATTTCGAAGATCGGCATCATCGGGGCCGGGACGATGGGCGCCGGCATCGCGCAGGTCGCCGCCGGGAGCGGCTACCGCGTCGCCCTGGTCGATACCGCCGACGAGTTCGTCGAGCGGGGCGTCGAGCGCATCGAGTCCGGCTACCAGCGGCTCGTCGACAAGGACCGTCTCTCCGGCGCCGACCGCGACGCCGCGCTCGGGCGCATCGACGCCGGCACCGAGATTGCCGCCCTCGCCGACGCCGACCTCGTGATCGAGGCGGGCGTCGAGTCGCTGGAGGTCAAGGCGGCCGTGTTCGGCGACGTCGCCGACTGCGTCGCGCCGTCGACCATCCTCGCCTCCAACACGTCGTCGATCTCGATCACCGCGCTGGCAGGGACCGTCCCCCACCCCGAGCGCTTCGCCGGGATGCACTTCTTCAACCCCGTGCCGGTGATGCAGCTTGTCGAAGTGGTGCGCGGCCTGCAGACCTCCGACGCGACGGCGGCGACGATCCAGGCGGTCGCGGCGAAGATGGGCAAGACGGCGGTGACGGTGGATGACCAGCCGGGGTTCGTCGCCAACCGGATCCTGATGCCGATGATCAACGAGGCGGTCTTCGCGCTGGCCGATGGCGTCGGCTCCGCCGAGGAGATCGACACCGTGATGCGGCTGGGCGCGTCGCACCCGATGGGACCGCTGGCGCTGGCCGACCTGATCGGGCTCGATGTCTGCCTGCACATCATGGAGGTGCTGCACGCAGATTTCGGGGACGACAAGTATCGCCCGGCGCCGCTGCTGCGGAAGATGGTCGGCGCCGGCCGGCTCGGCCGGAAGTCCGGCCAGGGCTTTCACCGCTACGAGAGCTGACGCTGCCGCCTCCCCTATGAATTGGACGAAGTCGATGACCGAATCACCCGCCAATGCACCTGCCACGGCGCCGCTCGGGCGGCCGGTGCGCATCCTCGTCGCCAAGCCGGGGCTCGATGGGCACGATCGCGGCGCCAAGGTCATGGCTCGCGCCTTCCGCGACGCTGGTTTCGAGGTGATCTACACCGGTCTCTTCCAGACACCCGAGATGATCGCCAACGCCGCGCTCCAGGAGGACGTCGACGTCGTCGGCCTGTCGATTCTCTCCGGCGCGCATATGACCCTCTTCCCGCCGATCGTCGCGGCGTTGGAGCGTGTCGGCCGCGGCGATGTGCTTCTGATCGCCGGCGGCACCATCCCCGCCGAGGACATTCCGAAGGTCCGGGAGATGGGCGTCACCGAGGTGTTCGGCCCCGGCACCCGGCTTCAGGACGCGATTCGCTATGTGCGCGAGCGGATCGGCGCGGCCGAGCCGCCGGAGCAGGGCTGATGCGGCGACCGGTCGATCCGGCGACGCTCGCGACGGCGGTTCTCGATGGCGAAATCGCCGCCGTAGCCCGGGCGATCACGGCGGTGGAAAACGACCTGCCGGACGGCCGTGCGATGCTCGACCGCATCTTTCCCCACACCGGCAAGGCGCACATCGTCGGCGTCACCGGCCCGCCAGGAGCGGGCAAGTCGACGCTGGTCAACGAGATCGTGCGCGAGAGCCGGGCGCGGGGGCAGAAGATCGCGGTGCTGGCGATCGACCCCTCCTCCCCCATCACCGGTGGCGCCACCCTCGGGGACCGCATTCGCATGACCGAGTGGCACGCCGACCCGGGCGTCTTCGTGCGCAGCATGGCCTCGCGCCGCTTCGGCGGCGGGCTGGCGCAGCACACGCTCACCGTCGCGCACGTCTTCGACGCCGCCGGATTCGACCCGATCGTGATCGAGACGGTCGGCACCGGGCAGGACGAGGTCGCGATCGCCTCCCTCGCCCACTCCACCGTGCTGGTCCAGGTGCCGGGGCTGGGCGACGGCGTTCAGACGCTCAAGGCCGGCTCGCTGGAAATCGGCGATATCATCGCCGTCTCGAAGGGGGATCGCTCGGAGGCGCTGGCGCTCGCGCGGGACCTGCGGCGGCTGCAGACGCTGCGGGACGACATGGAGGTGCTGCCGGGCGCCTGGCGGACGAAGGTGATCACGACCAGCGCGATCGAGCGAACCGGCATCGACACGCTGCTCGACGCGCTCGCCGAGCATCGGGCGTGGCTGGAAGCGACCGGCGAATGGGAGCGGCGGACGCGGATGATGCTGGGCACCGAGGTCGCCTCGCGCGTGCGGCGGCGGCTGATCGACGAGGTGCTGGCGGCCAGCGGCGACGCCGGCGCCGTGATCGACCGGGTCGTCGCCCGCTCGCTCAGCCCGATCACCCCCCCCCCCGAGCAGCTCGCCGCGTTGG
>JAEVYR010000044.1 GCA_023392645.1 Chloroflexota bacterium
GCAGCAGGCCGAGCGGCGCGTCACGGTGCGCCGGCCCAGCCCGGCCGCCTACATGATGATGGGCTACCGCATGCCGGCGGCGAGTCACCCGGACATCCCGGCGATCCTGGTGGCCGACGCGGTGCTCTCCGGCGCCAAGCCGATGGGGCTCGGCGGCGGCAGCGCCAACGGCCGTTCAGCGCGACTGTACCGGTCGCTGGTGTCCACCGGGCTCGCGCGGGGAGCGTCGTCCAGCACGGGGATGCACATCGACCCGTTCCTGTGGACATTCTCGGCCACCGCGCTGCCCAGCGTCGAGCCAGATCGCATCGAGCATGCCTTCGAGGAGCAGATCGAGCGGCTGCGGACATCGCTTGCGTCCGAAGACGAGTTCCTCAAGGCGCGCAAACAGGCCCGCGCCCAATACGTCTACTCGCGCGAAACGGTCACTGCCCAGGCGTTCCTGACCGGCCAGATGGAGATCGTCGATCACGCCGGCCGGGTCGACACGCTGGAAAGCGAGCTGGCCGCGGTGACGCCCGAGGATGTCCAGCGCGTCGCCCGGACGTGGCTGGTGCCGGAGGGACGGACCGTCGGGTGGCAGCTTGCGACCGACGGCGAGGTCTTCGGCGGGGTGGATGTCCCGGTCGATGACACGATCGTTCAGGAGGCCGCGATGCCGTTCTTGCTGGAGCGACCGTGGCACTTCAGCGACGGCGTCGAGGCGGGAGGCTCGTACGGATTCCAGCGGATGACGCTGCCGAACGGGATCGTCCTGCTGACCCAGGCACGGCCCGGCGACGAGGCGATCGACGGCTCGATCAGCATCGAGGCCGGGCAAACCGCCACCGGCGACCTGCGGCCCGGCGTCGCGTCGATGATGGCCGACATGCTCAATCGCGGCACTTCCCAGCGCTCGTTCGAGGAGTACAACGAGGCCGTCGACAGCCTCGGCGCGATTCTGGGCGCCGGCGCCGGCCGGCGCGACATCAGTATCGATTTCCATGCGCTTGCCGAGGATCTCCCGGCGGTGCTCGAGCTCGTCGCCGATCTCGCTCGCAACCCGACGTTTCCGGACGACGAGCTGGAGCGCGTGCGCCAGCAGCTGATCACCGGTCTGCGGGAGGACGAGGATGACACCGGCTCGGTCGCCGGCGACGCCATGCGCGAGCTTCTCTACCCGGAGGATAGCCCCTCGCGACCGCCGCTCGACGGCACGGTCGAGTCGGTCAAGGGGTTCACCCGTGACGACCTGTCCGGCTACCACGATGCCCACCTCGCACCCGGAGCGATGCGGGTCGCGATGGTCGGCGGGATCGACGGCATCCAACAGGCGGCCGACGCGATCGGGCGGGTGTTCGGCGACTGGCGGCACGCCGCGCCGGAGGTCATTCCGCCGCAGCGGATCGAGCGGCCGGATGGGCTGAGGCGCGACGACCGCGTCATCGCGGGCAAGAGCCAGAGCAACATCATCATGGCGCTGCCGACGATCGCGCGCGACCATGAGGACTACTACGCGCTCAACGTCGCCAACGTGATTCTCGGCCAGCTCGGGCTGATGGGCCGCCTCGGTACGACCGTCCGCGATGAGCAGGGGCTCGCCTATCATGTCTCCAGCTCGCTCTCGCCGGGACAGGCGTCGAGCCTCTGGACGGCCCGCGCGGGTGTCGACCCCGCCAATGTCGATCGCACCATCGAAGCCATCCTCGCCGAGGTGCGCCGCTTGCAGGACGAGCCGGTCAGCGACGACGAGCTTGCGGACGCCAAGACCTACATCGTCGGCAGCCTGCCGCTGAGCCTGGAGTCGCTCGGTGGGGTCACGAATCTGCTCCTCAGCATCGAGCGGTTCGGTCATGGACTCGACTATCTCGACCGCTTCCCCGACATCATCAACGCGTTGACGGTCGAGGATTTGCAGCGTGCCGCCAGGGAGCACCTCGATCCGGACCGCGTCGTGATCGGCACAGCCGGTCCCGGCACAGAGGAGTCGGTCTTGTGAAACTGCTGGCGGTGAACACCGGATTGCCCTCGCCCCTGTTCGACGATCGCACCGGCCGCGAGGTGTTGAGCGGCATCCGCAAGACGACCGTCACCGAACCGGATGTGACGGTGCGGTCGCTCAACATCGATGGTGACGGCCAGGCCGACCTCAACGCGCACGGCGGCGTCGACAAGGCGGTCTACTGCTATCCCCACGACCATCTCCCGGCGTGGGAGGCCGAGATCGGCTACGGCGGCGGCATCCCAGCGCCCTTCGGCGAGAACCTGTCGGTGCTCGGGCTGATCGAGGACGACATCCGGATCGGGGATCGCTGGCAGTGGGGCGAGGCGGTGCTGGAGATCGCCCAGCCCCGCTGGCCGTGCTTCAAGCTCGGGTTGCATGCGGGGCATCGCAAACTGCCGGCGCTGTTGATCGCCAGCGAGCGGTCGGGGTGGTACTGCCGGGTCGTCACGGAAGGCGCGGCGCCGACGAGCGGTGAGCTGACGCTGGCGTTTCGCGACCAGGAGGCGCCGACGGTCCACGAGACGTTCCGGGCAGCGAAGGGGTTGGTGCCGGACGACCGCGCGGCCGTCATTGCCAACCACCCGGCGCTCGCCGCCAAATGGCGCGGCATGATCGAAAAGCGCTACGCCTTGAGCGACGTGACCGCCTGATGCGTGCAACAGCTTTTGTGGAGTCGCGGACCCGCCAGGAGGAAGCGCGCGAAACAGCGAGCGCAGGATCCCGCGGATTCGATGACGACCTGGCACGAGGATCGGGGTAGCGCGTAACGAACCTGCGCCTCCCGGCACTCCGTAAAGGCACACACCGCGCCTGACGCGCGGTCGCCAACCATCGGAGTGACCCGTATGAGCCGGCCCTGGTACCGAATCATCCCCAATCTCGTGCTCGGCATGGTCGCCGGTCTGCTCGCGGCGGTCGTGACCGCGCTCGCGATGGCGGCCAGCCGCTACTGGCTCGGCATCACACCGCCGCCGGAGGCGGTCCCCGACAGGATCGCGCCTCTGCTGAGCATCGACACGTTCTTCTCGCTGTTCGGGACCTACGGTGGATACAGCGGACTCAAGAAGTTCGGCATCCTCTCCGGCATCCGCGCGCTGGCCGGCGTGGGCGTCGTGGTCGGGATCGGCTTCGCCCTGCTGATGGAGAAGCGGTGGGCGCGGCGGTCGACGCGCCGCTGGCTCGGCATCCCGCGGGTGGCGTGGGGCGTCATGCTGTCCGCCGTGCTCGTCGTCTGGATCGCCTTCGCGGCCTTCCTCTGGCCGGTGCTGCCTGCAAACTACCGGGGTGTGCCGTATAGCCAGGCCCGCGCGCTGACGATTGTCGCGCTGCTCGCATGGTACGCCCTTTTCGCCATCACGCTGATGCTCGCCTACCGCGCCGCGACCGCGCGGCGGATCTCCTCACCTCGCAGCGCTTTCGCTGTCGGTATGTCGAGGCCGGCCGCCGTCCTCGGGCGTCGCGGGTTGCTCGTCGCAGCGACGGGCGCCCTGCTGACGTTCCCGTTCTATCGGCTGATGCGCCGTATGTACGACGACGCGACCTTTTCCTACGACGGGCGCCCCAACAGCGGCGTCGATATCGCGCCGATCACGCCCAACGAGCGCTTCTACACCGTTACCAAGAACGTCGTCGATCCGGACGTCGACCGAGACTTGTGGCGGCTGGAGATCCGCGGCGCGATCGACCGTGACGTCACTCTCGCTTTCGACGACCTGGACGATTTCGAGCACATTACCCAGGAGTCGACGCTGATGTGCATCAGCAACAAGATCGGTGCGGGGCTGTTCAGCAACGCGGTTTGGGAGGGCGTGCGGCTGCGCGACGTGCTGATGGCCGCCGGCGTCCAGGACGACGCCTATGAGATCAGGCTCTCCGGCGCCGATGCCTACGTCGATACCTTCGGCATGGACTACGCGCTCGACGAGAACACGCTGCTGGCGTATCGCATCAACGGCGCGCCGCTGCCCCGCCGGCATGGGTACCCGGTACGGGTCGTGGTGCCCGGTCTCTTCGGTGAGAAGAACATCAAGTGGGTGACGCGAATCGAGGTCGTGACCGAGGACAAAAAGGGCTTCTACGAGCAGCAGGGCTGGGGACCGACCTTCGTGCCGCCGACACGGTCGGACATCTTCCGGCCTCGGACGAGTGGATCCGGCCAGTCGGCGCGATTCCGAGACCAGATCCCCGCCGGGACGCGCGTGGATCTGCGGGGGCGCGCGTTCGCCGCCGACCGCGGCATCCGCTCCGTTGAGGTGACTACCGACGACGGCGAGACGTGGGAGCCCGCGAGGATCTACTACCCCGGCACGGAGCTGACATGGACGCTGTGGCAGTACGCGTGGACGCCGGCTGAGCCGGGCGAGTATCGGGTCTACTCGCGCGCGGTCGACGGCAACGGCGATCCGCAGCCTTCAGAGCCGTGCGGCATCATCCCGCAGGGCGCGCAGGGGTACAACATCGTCACCGCGACGGTGGTGTGACGGGCGGAGCCATCCGGGCTCCTGACCCGGCGCGGCTACGCCCGTCGGACATCCTGCCGATGAGTGTCAGTTAGACCGGG
>JAEVYR010000049.1 GCA_023392645.1 Chloroflexota bacterium
GGCCGGTCGTCACCACCCGCCTCCCGGCCGACGAGGCAGCGGCACTCGCCGCGCTGGAGCGGGCAGGCGCGAGGGAGGTGGCCCGCCACCGCGAGCGGTTCCAGCGAGGAGGGCACCGCGTCGATAGTGTGATCTTCGAGCTGCTGGATGCCGCCTGGACCGATCGGCTCGGCGATCCCGCCAACCGCGAGTTGCCGCGCTCCGGCACCGGCGTCGCCCGTCCGGTGACGCCGCCAGAGGCGCTCAGCGCCGACCCGCCGGCGAACGCCGTCCGGATCGGCCCGCGTGTCTACCTGCGACCCATCCAGATGAGCGACAGTGACGTCGCTGCCGCGGCCGCCCTTCGCGACCCCGACACGAACTGGTCGAACGGCCCCTACGCGTTCTCCGCGGGAACGTTCTGGAACGTCGTCCGGGACGACCAGACCCCGACCCCGCCGGAGCGGGTCGATTTCGCGGTCTGCCTGCGGGAGAGCGACACATTGATCGGCTTCGTCGGGTTGCTCAACATCGACTACACGTCCCGGTGCGCCGAGTCGGCCAGCGAGATTGTCAACGACGATTTTCGCGGCGGCGGCTTCGGCTCCGAGGCCAAGCACCTGCTGTTCGACTACGCGTTCAACACCCTCGGGCTGCACATGCTGGAGTCCTGGGTGCTCTTCGAGAACACCCGCTCGGCGGCGGCGCTGCGCAAGCAGGGGTACCGCGACGCCGGTCGCGTCGATTGGTTCCAGCCGCGCGACGGCGGCTTCACCAGCACCAGCACCTTCGACCTGCTCGCCGACGAGTGGCGAGCGATGCCGAGATACCGATCCGGAGAAACGACTTCATGACCGCATCCGCAGAGATTCGATCGAAAACCGACCCGAAGCTGCTCGACAGCGCGGGCCAGACCTATCTCGTTGGCGAGCACGTCTATATCCGCTCGCTCGTGCCGGCCGACGCCGAGTATGCCAGCGCCTGGCGCGGCACCGGCTTCCCCGTCGCGCCCGAGCGCGTCCGAAACTGGATCGCCGATGACCTGGTCGGCAGCGGCGGGCCACCGATGGTGCTGATCGTCGAGAAGGCGACCGATCGCCCCGTCGGCGCGATCAAGCTCAACTTCAATCAGTTCCCGCACCACGAAGTGGTGGCGCACGTCGATCCGCTGGAGGGCGAGCGCGGGCTCGTCTGGAAAGGCGAGGCGCTCGCGCTGGTGTTCACCTGGCTCGTCGACGAGCTGCAGCAGCCGAAGGTCGGCACCGATATCCCCGCTCACGAAACCCCGGTGCTGGAGGCGCTGGACGCGATCGGCGTTCGCACCGCCGCGCGCTTCCGTGAGCGCCTCGCGCTGCCCGGCGGCCAGCGC
This sequence comes from Chloroflexota bacterium, assembly GCA_023392645.1. Classification (GTDB taxonomy): domain Bacteria; phylum Chloroflexota; class Chloroflexia; order Thermomicrobiales; family UBA6265; genus JACCVC01. The sequence continues at coordinate 1,349 of JAEVYR010000049.1, forward strand.
GGCGACGCGCTGATGCTCGAGTACTTCAACACGGCATGGCTCGAGCGCCTCGGCGACCCGTACGACGAGGAGTTCCCGCGCTCGGGCACCGGCGAGGCGCGTCCCGCGATCGCACCGGTGACGCCGGAGGGGAATCCGCCCGCCAACGCGATCCGGATCGGCCCGCGCGTCTACCTGCGCCCGCCGCAGGAGTCCGACGCGCAGGCGTGGGCGCACTGGACGGCCCGCGAGATCGACGCGAGCTGGGACAACGGCCGCTTCCCGGTCGGGCCGGAAGGCGCGAAGAAGTGGGTGAGGGACAACCAGGGCTCGACGCCGCCCGAGACGATCGACTTCACCGTCTGCCTCCGCGAGACCGACGAGTTCCTCGGGGTGGTTGGCGTGATGGACATCGACTACCGCAACGGCTACGCCGAGTCGGCCAGCATGATGCTCAACCCGCAATACCGCGAGGCCGGGTACGGGTCCGAGGCCAAGCACCTGATGTTCGATTACGCCTTCAATACGCTGGGGCTGCATTCGCTCCAGTCGTGGGTGATGTTCCAGAACCCGCGCTCGGCGGCCGCGCTGCGCAAGCAGGGCTACCGTGAGGCCGGGCGCGAACACTGGATCGAGTTCCGCGACGGCCGCTTCGTCAGCTTCGTCGCCTTCGACCTGCTCGCATCCGACTGGCGCGCCATGCCCCGCCTCGATCACGGAGGCGCCTCGTAGCGCCGGCACGTCGTGCACGGGAAGGGTTGTCCCCCTCCCGAGCTGCAATCTCGTACGGGCGGGGCTCGTTCCCGCCCTCCCGAAGGACACGAATCCCATCATGACCCAAACCGCAACCCAACACGGGACCCCGACCACCACGGGCACCGACAGCGCGAAGCCGCTGCCGCTGACGTGGGAGGGCCAGACCTATCTCGTCGGCGAGGACATCTACCTCCGCCCGCTCGAAAAGGACGACGCGAAGTGGTCGATGTCGATCCGCGACTCGATCTTCCCGCTCGCGCCGGAGCTGACCGAAGAGTGGATCACCGGCGACATGACCAAGGCGCGTATGACGCAGTTCCTCGGCATTCGCCGCAAGAGCGACGAGCGCGTCGTCGGCGTCGCGAGGATCGACCGCACCCGCGTTGGCGGCCGCTGGCTCAACATCTTCGTCGATCCGATCTTCGGCGCGCGCGGCGATGCCTGGAAGCGCGACGCGCTGCGGATGATCCTCGACTGGTCGGTCGTCGAGCAACAGCGCCCGGTGCTGCACATGCGCGTGCCGGTTGACGACGCAATCGTCGATGCCGGAAAGGCGCTCGGCATGCGGGAGACCGCCCGGTTTCGCCAGAACGCCTTTCGTGGCGGCCGCTTCGTCGACACTGTCGTGCTCGAATATCTCAATCCGGCCTGGGTGAAGACGCTCGGCGATCCAAACGAGATCGAGCTGACGCGCGTGGGCAGGGGCGAGAAGCGCCCGGTGTCGGCCTCGGTGCCGCTGGCCGGCGATCCTCCGAAAAACGCGATCATGGTCGGCGAGCGGGTCTACCTGCGCCCGTTCACGAAGGCCGACGCCGAGCAGTTCTCGATCTGGTCGCGGCGGGAGCCGGAAAGCGACGCGCTCTTCAACGTCGGGCGCTTTCCGATGGGCAAGCTCGGCAAGTGGCACGAAATCGAGAGGCACCAGAAGGCGGAGTACCCGGAGTGGATCCGGTTCGCGGTCGTCGATCGGGCGACCGATGCGGTGGTCGGCGGCAACGGGCTGCTCGAGTTGGATTACCACAATCGCTATGGGGAGACGGAGAGCTTTTTCCTGCCGCCGTACCGCAATCAGGGGTACGGCTCGGAGGGGAAGCACCTGCTGCTCGACTACGCCTTCAACCGCCTCGACCTGCACATGGTGACGTCGTGGGTGTTCTTCACCAACACGCGATCGGCGGCGGCGCTGCGCAAGCAGGGATACCGCGAGGCGGGCCGGATCAACTGGGATTATCCCAACAACGGCACCTTCGACAACTGGGTGGTCTTCGACTACCTCGCCGACGAGTGGCGCGCCATGCCCCGCGTCGAGCGGTAGGCGATTTCAGCGCCGGCAACGCCCTCGAGGCGGGGGCGGCGGAGTCGCAGGGTGCAGGATCGGTGATGCATTTCGTGGGACGCCATGCGATGGCGTCACGCTGAGCGCAGCGAAGGGTCCCCACGACGCGCGGGGACCCTTCGGCAAGCTCGGAGTGACGGTTGTTGATGTGTGGTGCGCTGCCTGGTGCATGCAGTACGCCCACTCTACCCAGGCCGACAGGCGGCCCGCCCCTACGACGACGACGCGATCGCGTCCAGTGCCTCGTCGATCTCCTGGCGATCGGGGAACCGCCGCTCCGCCTTCTTCGAAAAGATGAGCTCCCCGTTGTAGGTGACCTCGAATACCCCGCCGCTGCTCGGGATCAGCGTGATGCCTCCCGGGAAGTCGAGCGGGCGCGTGTGGACCAGATGCTCCGCCAAACTGGCGGCGCGCTTGTCATAGCCTCACGACGTGCAGAACTCGATCTGCATCGTCGGGGCCGGGTAGTTGCTGGTCATGACGCCTCTCCCTGAGTCGCGATCACGGCGCGAGCCGGACCGCATCGAATGGTTCATGTCTCTATGGTACCAACAGCGGCCCGAACGCACGATGCCC
>JAEVYR010000174.1 GCA_023392645.1 Chloroflexota bacterium
CGCGATCTGGAGCATGGCGTCGACGAAGGCGTTGAGCGACTCGATCGACTCCGTCTCGGTCGGCTCGATCATCAGCGCCTCGGGCACGATCAGCGGGAAGTAGGTTGTCGGCGGATGGATGCCGAAGTCAAGCAGGCGCTTGGCGATGTCGAGCGTGCGGACGCCGCCGTGCTTCTTCTGGATGGCCGCCGTGGCGATGAACTCGTGCATGCAGGTGCGGTCGAACGGCTGATGATACGCGTCCGCGAGGCGCGCGCGCAGGTAGTTCGCGCCGAGGACCGCATCCTCGCTGACCTGCTTCAACCCCTCGGCCCCGTGCACGCGGATGTAGGTGTAGGCGCGGACGTGCATGCCGAAGTTGCCGTTGAAGGCGTGCAACTTGCCGATCGAGGCCTCCGGCTCCGTCCACGTGTAGCGCGGGCCATCCTCTTCGTCGATCTTCGTCACGATCGGCATCGGCAGGTACTTCGCCAGCTCGGCGCGTACCCCTACCGGGCCGGAGCCGGGCCCGCCGCCGCCGTGCGGGGTGGAGAACGTCTTGTGCAGGTTGTAGTGCATCACGTCGATACCGAGGTCGCCCGGCCGCGCGATGCCGAGAATGGCATTGAAGTTGGCGCCGTCGTTGTAGACCAGCCCGCCCGCCTGGTGAACCGCATCGATGATCTGGACGATGTTTTCGTCCCACAGCCCGAGCGTGTTCGGGTTGGTGATCATCACGCCGGCCGTGTCGGGCCCGACGAGCTCGCGCACCGCGTCGATATCGGTGTTGCCGCGGCTGTCCGACGGCACGGTCACCACGTCGAACCCGGCCATCTTCGCCGTCGCCGGGTTGGTGCCGTGCGCCGAGTCGGGGATCAGCATCTTTATGCGCTGGTCATCGCCGCGCTCCTCGTGATACGCCTTGATCACGAGGCAGCCGGTGAACTCGCCGAGCGCGCCCGCGGCGGGCTGCAGGGTGACGGCATCGAATCCAGAGATTTCGCCGAGCATCTCCTGCAGGTCGTACATCAGCTCGAGCGCGCCCTGGACGGTCTCTTCCGGCGCGAGCGGGTGGATGTTGGCGAAGCCGTCAATCCGTGCCGCCTTCTCGGTGATGCGCGGGTTGTACTTCATCGTGCACGACCCGAGCGGGTACATGTTGATGTCGATCGCGTGGTTCTTTTGACTCACCCGCGTGAAGTGGCGGATGACGTCGATTTCGCTGACCTCGGGCCAGTTCAGGGCGTCACGGCGCAGCTCGTCCGGCAGTGGCGATTCCGGGACATCCGGGGCGGGAATGCGGACGGCGCGCCGCCCGGGGCTGCTCAGCTCGTAGATCAGGGGTTCGACCGCCATTCAGGGTGTCTCCGTAGGTGCTGGTCCGCGCGCGCGTGACGACGCGAGCGGAGGAGGGTCCGCGTGTCATGGGGATGGTAGCACGCATTTGCGGGGCGGATGTGGCGCGCGGCATCGTGGTTTCCCGGCGTCTGGACACCGTATCGATCTGCTATATCGCGCCTGGAGATCCTGGTGCGGCGGCGGGGAAGATACGGACCGTCAATCTGGAGATCTCCCGCCTCGCGTCCGCATGGACTGCGTCATAGCCGCGCCATTGCTGCCGTACCTATTTCCTGATATGTGGTGTGACATTCGGGCGAATGGATACCGGACCCGCAGTGATAGCGCCGTCCAGCATCCGAGGCTACACGCTGGCCGAGGAAGATTTCTGTACGGCCGGCGTGCTGTCGCGCCACTGGACCCAACCGATTCTGACCGTCATGAGGCCGCCGAGAATCGCGCCCACGAGGACCGGCGTCGAGGCGTCGATCCGGTACAACTGGGAGGCGATGATCGGGCCGAACGCCATCGCGCTGCCACCCATGATCTCCATCACCGCGAACGCCCGGGATCGAAGCCGTGAGGATGCCCGCTCGCCCATCTCCGCCAGCATCATCGCCCAGCTCGCGAACATCCCGCCGCGTAACAGGAACGCGACAATGATCCATGGCATCGTATCGGAGAGCACGAAGATCAGCAGGCCGACCGAGATCGCGCCGCAGGCTATCGCCGCCGATCGGAGCGGCATGTTCGAAAGGGCAGGGGTGCGATTTACAAGCAGGCCGAACATGCCCGTGCCGACTGCCGCCAGCGCGCCGAGCGATGAAATCAGGGCCGGCTCGAGACCTCGCGCATCCTTGAGGAAGTTCGGAATCAGGGTGACACCGACCGCCAGGGAGAGAATCGTCGCGCCGTGAAGTCCGAGGAGGCCGCGGATCGGCGAGCTGCGAAACACCGAGCGATAGCTGATGGTCGTGGTATCGGTGTCGTCGGGATCGACAGGCGGGTGTGAGAAGTCCATGCGCGACATGATCGCGATCGAGGCGACGCTGGTGAGTGCGCCCAGCACGAACGCGGCGCGCATGTCCCAGATCGAGATCATCAGGCCCGACAAGAGCGGCATCACGATCAGGGCCAGCGATGGCCCGACATTGACAATCATGCTAAAGGCGCGGGCACGGTTCTCTACCGCCCGCTCGGCGACATAGGTCTGGATCGTTGGGAATACGATCTCGCTCATCGCGTTCAAAACGACCGTGATGAACAGGATTTGCCACGTCTGGGCAAGCGCGGCGACCGCCATGCCGGCCACGCCGCAGAGCCGGGCAACGATGAGCACGTTGCGGCGGTCGAAGCGTTCCATGATGGACGACGATGGCCCGAGAACGAAGGGGCGGATGAACCCGGCCGAGCCGAGCACAAGCCCGACGATCGCGATCGGCGCGCCGAGCGCCTCGATCCACAGCGGCCAGACGCTGGTGTACGCGCCAAATGTCGCTTCGAAGCAGGTCATGGCCCAAAACGCCAGACCGAGATCCCGACCGAGACCCATATCCCAACGCAGCCGCATGCCAATCCCCGGAACACGAACGATGAGCGGTCTCCAGCCGAGCCCGCGTCATTGTAGCCGGGCTATGCCGTTTCGGGAGGTGCGGGAACCGTCCAACGGTGGCGGTACAATGAGTGGCGGTGTGTCCGCGACGGCCCGTCGCGGCTCGAAAAGGATGAAGGGACGTCTGGACCTCGTGAACCCCTACGTTGCAGCTTCACTCGCGATGTGCCTGGTCGTGCTGATCGCACTGGCGGGGACCGCGTATCTCGCCGTGTATTTCAACCGGCGCGGCAAGGCCGACCTGCTTGCGGCGCTGGAGCCGCTGGCGGAGACAATCGACGGCACCGTCAACCTCGACGAGGCCGAAGTCTCGGGCAAGCGAGGACGGTGGCTGGTGTTCGGGCGCATGGCGAACGCCTCCGAGGGACCGGGACGGGTGTTCCAGGTCGATGTCGTTGATGCCGTGGGCGGTGGCGATTGGCAATACACCAGCAACCCGCCGCGGAAGGAGCAGTCCCGCGCGGTGACGTTCGAAGGACCTGATGCCGTTCGGGCGGTGGTCGAGCCGATCATCGACGGTGGTATCGACGGCATCATCGACCCGGGATATGAGCGGTTCCGGGTTGGCTACTCCGCGGAAAAGGGGACGGTCGAGCTGACCCGCGCGATGCGGACACGGCGAGACATCCCGCCGGCAGAGACGTTCTCGCGCGAAGTCGACATGCTGATCGAGATCGCGGAAGCGAACCGGGCGTTCGTCGAGGCGGGGGAAGGCGAGGTGGCCCGATGACGCGCCAGATCGTGTACGTCGACTCCGGCGAGGAGCAGGTCGCCTGGCTGGTGTCGCGATACGGGCCGCAAGGCACGTTCGCGGTGCGGGAGCAGACCGTCGTCGCGCTCGACGACGGCACCATGGCGGAGCGGGCACTCCTGACAACCGTGCAGGGCGATGTCGACATCGAGTTTCGCGACGCGACCCCGCAGGTAATCTCCTTCGTCGGCGAATCACGGGATCCGGACCGCTCCGGCACGCTCGACGTGGTGATGCAGCGCGCGTCGGAGTTCGCGGCACAGAACCCGCCGCATCACCCCGGCAGCCTGGCGCGCTTCCCGATTCCGGTCGAGCACTACGGCGAAGCCGTCGGCGTGCCGCTGGCGATCCTGGCGGTGGACGATCTCGGACGGCGCGGCCTGTACG
>JAEVYR010000181.1 GCA_023392645.1 Chloroflexota bacterium
GGCGTTTTCTTCAGAAAACGATTAGCCGCGGCTAAACGCCCCCGCCGGCACGCTCCTCGCGAGGCCATACCGATGTTTTGGACCCGATGGCCACCGGTCATCCGCTACGCATGGCTCGCCATCGCCGCCGCGGTCGTCACCATTGCCCTCAAGACCAGCGCCTGGATGCTCACCGGCTCGGTCGGCCTGCTCTCCGATGCGATGGAGTCGGTCGTCAACCTCGTCGCGGCCATCGTCGCGCTGATCACGCTGCATATCGCTCGCAAGGATCCCGACCTCGATCACGCCTACGGCCACACCAAGGCCGAGTACTTCTCCAGCGCGCTGGAGGGGGCGCTCATCCTCGTCGCGGCCGGCAGCATCGTGGTCACCGCGTTGCCGCGGTTGTTCGAGCCCGAGCCGCTGGAGCAGGTGGGCTGGGGGCTCGCCGTCGCCGTGGCGGCGTCGATCGTGAATCTCGTCGTCTCGCGCGTGCTCAGTCGCGCCGGCCGGGAGTACCGCTCGATCACGCTCGACGCCGATGCCCGCCACCTGATGGCCGACGTCGTCACCTCGGTCGGCGTGCTGACCGCCGTGCTCGCCGTCGGCCTCACCGGCTGGCACCGCCTCGACCCGATCATCGCGCTCGCCGTGGCCGCCAACATCGTCTGGACCGGGTTCCACCTGCTGCGGGAATCGATGCTGGGTCTGCTCGACACCGCCATCCCGGAGGAGGATCTGGCCGAGGTACAGGCGGTGATCGATCGTTACCAGACGGCGTTGCCGGTGCAGACGCACGCGCTGCGCACCCGCCGGGCGGGGGCGCGCCAGTTCGTGTCGATGCATATTCTCGTGCCGGGGTCGTGGACGGTCGAGGAGGCCCATGATCTCGCCGACCGGATCGAGCACGACATTCTCGACCGGTTGCCACGCGTGACCGTCTTCACCCACATCGAGCCGGCCGAGGATCCCGCCTCCTGGGATGACACCGGTCTCGACCGCACCGATCGCGACGTTATCCCGCCCGACATCGCGTAGGGATCGATCCGGATCCGCCGGCTCCGCCACGCCGGTTCGTTCGCCTGGCGGGATCAGCGATGCACGATGCCGCGCTCGCCGGTCTGGCGGATGTCGACCAGCTCCTCCTCGCACCCGCCGAGCTCGGGGAGGCACCACGCGGTGTGGACCGCGCGAGTCGTCGCTCGCCACAGATCGGCGAGCGCCACGCGCGCGGGCGACAGCTGTCGGCGGGGAGCATCCGCCTGGCGGGTCGTCCATCGCGCGTGGCAAGTGGAGTGGGTAATGGATATCACGGTGGCAAACCGCCTCGCGGTGTGTAGTCGATCGCGTCGCGCAGGCAACCGGGCCAGCACCGTCCGTGTTGACTGGCCCGGTTGCCTCTCACGAGTATGGACGCGATAGTGGTATGGTGACAGTGCCAATCCATTCGGGTTTCGCCAGTCCACTTTCGCGCCGGAGCGTCGTGCATGGACGTGTTGATTCCGCTCGACCGCGAGGCGGCCGTGCCGCTCTCGCACCAGATCTATCGCGAGCTGCGTCGCGCCATCGCCGGCGGCCACCTGCCGGGCGGCGCGCGGCTGCCCTCGACGCGCGAGCTCGCCCGCCAGCTTGGCGTCGCCCGCTTCACCGTCGACGAGGCCTACGCCCGGCTGGCGGCCGAGGGGTATGTTGCCGGCCGGCGCGGCTCGGGCACCTACGTGGCCGATCACGTCCAGTTGCGTGACGCGAAGAACGGCGAGGGGCGTGCGTCGCGCTCCGCCGAGCGGCGGCTGTCGGCGTGGGCGCGCCGGCTGCCCGCGACGCCGGATGAGCTCCTGCCCCCGCGCGTCGAGGGTGACGCGATCCGCTTCATGACCGGCATGCCCGCGCTCGAAGCGTTCCCGTGGACCGTCTGGCAGCGGCTGCTCGGTCGCGAGGCGCGCAACCAGTCGCTCACGGCGCGGTTCTACAGCGACCCGGCCGGGTTGCCGTCACTGCGCGAGGCGATCGCGGCTTATCTCGCGCGATCGCGCGGATTGCGCTGCACCGCCGACCAGGTCGTGATCACGAGTGGGGTGCAGCAGGCGATGGATGTGACGACGCGCCTGCTGGTCGACCCCGGTGACCTGGCCGCGATCGAGGATCCAAGCTACCGGCGGGTGCGCAAGCTGCTGGTCGCGGCCGGGGCGACGGTCGTGCCGCTGCCGGTCGACGCGAACGGGCTGGACCCGGACGCGCTGCCGCGCGGCGGAACCCCGCCGAAGCTGGTCTACACGACCCCGTCGCACCAGTATCCGACCGGCGCGATCCTGCCGCTCGACCGGCGCCTCGAACTGCTCGCCTGGTCCGACGCGACCGGCGCGGTGATCGTCGAGGACGACTACGACGGCGAGCTGCGGTACGACGCGCGGCCGCTGCCGGCGCTGGCCGGGCTCGCGCGCGAGCGCCACGGGCCGGACAACGTGATCTATATCGGCAGCTTTTCCAAGGTGCTCTTCCCCGCGCTGCGACTTGGCTACGCCGTCGTGCCGCGGGACCTGGTGGAGCCATACCGGCGCGTCCGGGCGGCGGTCGACTGGCACCCGCCCACGCTGCTGCAGGCGACCGTGGCGGCGATGATCGGCGAGGGACATTTCGAGCGGCACCTGGCCCGGATGCGCCGGTTGTACGCGACGCGGCACGCGGTTACCACCTCCGCGATCGGGCGTCACCTTGCCGATCGCGCCAGCGTCGATCACGAATCGGCGCCCGCCGGGCTGCACCTGCTGCTGCGGATCGCGTCGTCCCGCTCGGAGGCGGAGATCGTCCAGCGGGCGGCCGATCGCGGCGTGCTCGTCGTCGGCGCGAGTCCGTGCTACGTTTCGCCGCCGGTCGAGCCGGAATTGCTGATCGGATTCGCCGGCACGCCCACCGAGCGGATCGACGAGGGCATCGCGCGTCTCGCCCGCGCCCTCGCGCCGTGACGACGCCGTCGTCGCCGCGCCTGGTGGGCCCGCCCC
>JAEVYR010000062.1 GCA_023392645.1 Chloroflexota bacterium
GTGGAAGTATGCCTACCTGCTGCGATGGGGGTTGCTGGGGATCGTCGTGATTGCCGTCGTGGCGCTGCTGTTCCGGCTCACGCGCAAATCGCCGGCGCAGGAGGCCGAGGCCGTTGGTGATGAGGAACGCAGCAGCGTGTTCAGCGCCGACCTGGCGAAGCAGCAGCTGCGGAACCTGTTCCGGCGGGGCGCGCGTGGCTCGCGCATTCCGCGGCTCGATCTCGACATCGCGCCGGAGAGCGTGCGCGAGGCGTGGCGCTACCTGCAGGTGCTGGCGATGCGTCAGGACACCGGCCGGTGGGAACAGGAGACGCCGCGGGACTTCGTCGACCGATTGCGAGGGACCTGGCCCGGCACGGCGGCGTCGCTCAACGACCTGGTGGCGCGCTACGAGCGCAGCAGGTATGGGGAAATCGACAGCGCGCAGGACCGCGCGGCCGCCGTCGATGCCTGGTCCGATATCTACCGCCGGCGTCGGGCTCCCGACGAACACTGACACCGAAGCTGAGGAGCCCGAAATAACGCTCGGCAACGTCGACTTCGCCGTCGCCGAAGGCGTCGCCGCCGATAACGCTGGTCGCCGGATCGATTTCGCCGGTAGCGGAGGAGCCGAAGCGATCGAGCTTGCGATGCGGTACTGTCGCCCGACTGCCGCGATGGCGTCCCGGTTGTCGGAGACAAACGGGATCACGGCGCGTTCCTTGCCCGAACACGGTCTCGCACCATCATGGCGGCTTCGCACGGATCGTCGAGGCGTCAGTCGCTGGCCTCGATGGGTTCCGGGCCGGCGGTGGCGGCTTCTTCCCGCTGGACGAGGAGCTTGTCGATCCGGTTGCCGTCCATGTCGACCACTTCGATTCGGTAATTTTCAACCGTCACGTGCTCTCCCGCTGTGGGGATATGACCGAGCTGATCCATCACGAAGCCGCCGATGGTCTCGAACCGGCCTTCCTTCTCGCCGGGAAGTTCGTCGATGTCGAGCAGCTCGCGCGTCTCGTGCGCCGGGAAGTTGCCGTCGAGCAGCCATGACCCGTCTTCGCGCTGGACGCTTCCCTTGATGCCGGTGTTGGTGTGCGAGTCGAGCTCGCCGACGACCTCCGACATCATGTCGGACATCGTAATCAACCCGGCGATGCCGCCGTATTCGTCGACCACCAGGGCGTCGCGGGTGCCGAGCTTGCGCATCTGCTCGAGCACGGTCAGCGCTGGCGAGATTTCCGGCACGAAGTGTGGTTCCTGCATCGCCGCGCGCAGGTCGAACGGCTCGCCGCGGAGGTGCTGTTGCCAGAGGCCGCGCGTCGAAACCATGCCCACGACGTTATCGGTGCTCCCATCGGCAACCGGATAGTCGCTGTGCGGCGCGTTGCGCATGAGGTCGCGATTCTCCTCGGCGGAGTCGCCCAGATCGAGAAAGGTGACGCGGTGGCGAGGCGTCATCAGCTCGGCGGCCGTGCGGTCGCCGATGTCGAAAATCCCTTCGACCATCTCCGTTTCCGCCCAGTCGAACACGCCGGCCTCGCGACCCTCGCGCAGCAGGTGGTGAACATCCTCGTCGGTGACCGCCTGCTGGTCGACGCCATGCTGGCCGATCAGCCGCAGGACGATGTCGCTCGACCACGCCAGCAGCGTGACGATCGGTGCGGTGAGGCGAGCGAGCATCTTGAGCGGGCGCGACATCATGATTGCGACGGCTTCGGCCTGGGCGAGCGCGATCCGCTTCGGCACGAGCTCCCCGATGACGAGCGAGAGGTAGGTGATGGTGAGCACGACCACGAACCCGGCGATCGTTGCGCCCATACGCTCGCTGACGCCTGGAATCGCGGAGATCCACGCGCCGACGGGGCCGGCGAGCGTGGCGCCACCGAGGGCGCCGGTGCCCACGCCGATCAGCGTGATCCCGATCTGGACCGTCGACAGGAACCGGTCCGGCTCGTCCACGAGCTCGAGAGCCACTTTCGCGCCCACGCTCCCGTCTTCCGCGCGCTGTTCGAGGCGCGACCGCTTCGCCGAGACCACCGCCAGCTCGGACATCGCCAGCAGGCCATTGACCACGATCAAGAGGAAGACGATTACGAATTGAAGAGCGACCACCTGGTATCCTGACATGCCCCCGAAGGGTTCGGATGTGCGATAGAGTGCAGCAGCGCACGCGTCAAGTATCGCAAATCACGAACCGGGCTCGCGGTTATGGGGAAGGATGCAGCCATGGCGCTCGAAACGGTCTTCGCGATGGACAGCTCGGCGATCAAGTTCGGACCGGGCGCGACCCGGGAGATCGGCGACGACGCCAGGGTGCGAGGCTGCGGCCGCGTGATGCTGCTGACGGATCCGCGGCTGGTCGATGGACTGATTGTCGAAACGGCCAAATCCGCGCTGGATGAGGCCGGGGTGGCCTATGACGTGTTCGACCGGGTGTTCGTCGAACCGACCGACGCGTCGTTTCGCGAGGCGATCGAGTTCGCCACGGCGGGCGAGTACGACGGCTTCGTGGCTGTCGGCGGCGGCTCGGTGATGGATACCGCCAAGGCGGCGAATCTCTACAGCACGCATCCGGCCGACTTCCTTGCCCATGTGACGAAGCCGATCGGCGAAGGCCGCCCGGTTCCCGGGCCGCTGAAACCGCTGATCGCCGTCCCAACGACGTCTGGGACCGGCAGCGAGACGACCGGCAACGCGGTGCTCGACTTCCCCGAATTCGGCACGAAGACCGCGATCGCGCACCGCTACCTGCGTCCGGTGCTCGGCGTGATCGACCCGGACAACGTGCG
>JAEVYR010000245.1 GCA_023392645.1 Chloroflexota bacterium
CGCCATTCGTCGCCGTCGTGGTGTTTTGGTCCGGCTACCGTCCCGACGGCCGCGACTGGCTCTTCCTCGTTGGCACCGGCATCCTCCAGACGTTCTACTTCACCGTGCTTCGCCGTGGATACGCCACCGGCGACCTGTCCGTCGTCTACCCGCTCGCGCGCGGCAGCGGCCCGCTGGCGGCGATCCTCCTCGCGGTCGTCCTGATCGGCGAGCGCCCCGGTCCACTCACCTTCGCCGGAGCGGCAATCATTGCCGCCGGGGCCTTCCTGCTGGCGACACCGTTTCGCGGCGGCGGCGATCACGGCGCGGCGGCTCGGGTCGGACTCGCGATCGGGCTCATCATTGGCGTCTACACGGCGTGGGACGGTTACGCGGTCGGCACGCTGGCCATCCCCGCGCTGGTACTGATCTGGTTCGCCGACGCGGGCCGGTCGCTCCTGCTCCTGCCGGTGGCAGCGCGCCGCAAAGACAGCATCCGCGCGACCTGGAAGAGCCACCGCCTGGAAGCCGCCAGCATCGGCATCCTCAGCACGACGTCATACCTGCTCGTGCTGGTAGCGATGACGATCGCGCCGGTCAGCTCGATCGCGCCGGCACGCGAGGTCAGCATCGTCATCGGCACGCTGCTCGGCATGCTCGTCCTCGGCGAGCCCGTCGGACCGCGCCGGATCATCGCGTCCGTCGCCATCGCCGCTGGCGTCATCGTCGTCGCGCTCGGGTAGGTCGACTGGACGGGGCACTGCATCACCGGCACCAGGGTGGCTCGGCTGCGCGATTACCCCCGGCTATCGGTTCATGTCCCGGCCTCCACGGGAGCCAGGGTGCGGTCCTCGCGAGGGCCAAACACGACACAATCGCGGTAGTGCCGCATGAACCAGCGCTGAACATCGAACGGCTCCTCACCTTCGGCGGGAGATTTTGCGCGCCACAGCTCATCGACCCCAAGCACCCTGGCGTTGACGGTGTCCCGGAGGTAGGCGTCCAGCACTACTTCCCCGAGGAACGCGGCGATCTCCCGTGACTGCACGGGGAAGAGCACCTCGACCCGGCGGTCGAAGTTCCGCTCCATGGCGTCGGCGCTGCCGAGGTAGATCTTCGGCTCGCCGCCGTTGCCGAAGTAGTAGATCCGGCTGTGCTCGAGAAACCGTCCCACCAGGCTCACGACGCGAATCGTCTCGCTCAGGCCCTCGACGCCCGGCCGCAGGCAGCAGATGCCGCGCACGATCAGGTCGATCTGCACACCCTCTCTCGACGCCGCGTAGAGCGCGCGAATCGTCTCGCGGTCGACCAGCGAGTTCATCTTGAAAATCAGCCGGCCGTCGCCATGTTCGCGGTGCCGCCGCACCTCGTCCCAGATCGCCTCCAGCAGCCGCGCCCGCATCTCGCGCGGCGCCACCCACATCGCCTCGTAGCCCTCCTGCGTCCCGAATCCCGTCAGGTGGTTGAACAGCTCCGATGCGTCGCGCCCGATCGCCTCGCGGCTCGTCAGCATCCCGATATCCTCGTAGATCCGGGCCGTGTTGGCGTTGTAGTTGCCGGTGGCGACATGGACGTAGCGGCGCAATCCGTCCGGCTCGCGCCGCACCACCAGCGTCACCTTGCAGTGGGTCTTGAGCCCGCTCAAACCATAGGCGACGTGCACCCCGGCGGTCTCCAGCGTTTGCGCCCAGGAGATGTTGTTTTCCTCGTCGAACCGCGCCTTGAGCTCCACCAGCACCGCGACCTGGGTGTCCTCGTCGCGCGCGGTGATCAGCGCCGGGATCAGCGGTGAATCCTTGCCGATCCGGTAGAGCGTCTGCTTGATCGCCACGACATCCGAATCGATCGACGCGGCCCGGATGAAATCCACCACCGCGTTGAACGACTGGTACGGATGGTGCAGCAGGATGTCGTTCTCGCGGATCATCCGGAAGATTTCCGCGCTCGCCTCCGCCGCGTCGCTGCCCTCGGCGCGAAGGGCAGGTATCACCGGCGATGGGGTGAATGTCGGCTCATTGAGATCGGGTCGCTCGATCTGCTGAAGCTCGAACAGATCCTCGAGCTGCAGCGGACCGTCGATGACGTAGAGGTCGGTTCGATCCGCGTGGACCTGTTCGATCAGCCAGTCGCGCACTTCCGACGGCATCGAGCGGTCGACGTCCAGCCGCACCGTGGTGCCGAAGGGACGCTGCGAGAGCGTCTCCCGCATGATCTCCATCAGGTCGTCGTGGTCGTCGTCCTCGTCCGGCTCGACGTCGGAATCCCGCAGCAGGTGAAATGGATACGAGGCGATGATCTCGCTGCCGGGGAACAGCCGCTCCATGCGCGCCGAGATGATGTCCTCGATCCAGGTGAAGCGCGAGGCAGCGCGACCATCGACCAGCACATTGCCGGTGTCGGCCTCGCTCCCGGACGCCGGAACCGGCACGAAGCGCGGCAGCAGCGCCGGCACCTTCACCCGGGCGAAGCGTGCGCCGTCCTCGCCCTTCAACACCACGATCAGGTTCAGGCTGTCGTTGGAGACATGCGGAAAGCGCCGGCCACGGTCGACCGCCTGCGGTGTCAGCACCGGGAAGATTTCCTGCTCGAACACGCGGCCGAGCGACTTCTGCTCGTGATGGCGAAGCTCATCGAACGGGACGATCTCCACCCCCGCGTCGCGCAGCTCGGGGATCAGCTCCCGCCGTACCAACCGCGCCTGCTCGGTCAACAGCTTCTGGGTGACGCGTTGAATCTCGCGCAACACGCGCACGGGCCGGCGGCCGTCGGTGCCCGTCTCGCTGATGTTCGCGATCACTTTCCGCTTGACGCCGGCGACCCGGATCATGAAGAACTCGTCGAGGTTGGACGAGAAAATCGCGGCGAACTTCGACCGGACCAGCAGGGGGGAGTCGGTCTCCTGCGCCTCCTCGAGCACGCGCCGGTTGAAGTCGAGCCAGCTCAGCTCCCGATTGATGTAGAGATCAGGCGTGAGCGCGGGCATGGACGCCAGGAACGTGTCGAATGTGTCGTCACCGCGCTGCTTCCCGTTCGTGCTCGATTTCCGCTCGTCCTGAACGGCGCCTTTCGCCATGGTGACCTCCCATGCCGCGTGACCGATCTCGCCTGCGCGATCTGCGCCCTATCACTATACCGTCGGCTTCGCCGGCGCAAGCGAAGTATGCTGTCCCCAAACGTCGCCTCTGGCGCCGCAGCGAGGAGAGAGGTATGCACATCCTGGCGCGCACCAAGATCGTTGCCACTATCGGACCGGCTTCCAGCAAGCCCGAGACGATCGGCGCGCTGATCGACGCCGGCGTCTCGGTCTTCCGAATGAATTTCTCGCATGGTGACCATGCCACGCATGAGCGGGCGTATCACGCCATCCGCGACATTGCCGCGCACAAGGGCCGCGCGATCGGCATCCTGCAAGACCTCCAGGGGCCGAAACTCCGCATTGGAGACCTCGCCGGCGGCACGTCCGTCGAACTCGCGCAGGGCGACATCTTCCGGATTTGCACCCGCGAGATCGCCGGCACCGCGACCATGGCCTCGACCTCCTACGAGCGGTTCGGCCGCGATCTCAGCCCGGGCGATCCGGTCCTGATCGACGATGGCAAGCTCCGCCTCGAGGTCACCGGCATCGAGCGCGACACTGACCACGGCGACATCGTCAGCATGCGGGTGATCCAGGGCGGCGAGCTGTTCCCCCGCAAGGGCATCAACCTGCCCCAAACCGACGTTTCCGAGCCCGCCCTCACCGCGAAGGATCGCGAGGACCTCGCGTTCGGCCTCGCGCTCGGCGTCGACCTCGTCGCCCTCAGCTTTGTCCGCCGGGCCGAGGATCTCGATGACGCCCGCGCAATCATCCGCGAGCATGGTCGCGACCAGCCGCTGATCGCCAAGATCGAAAAGCCGCAGGCGGTCAAGCATCTCGCGACGATCATCGACGCCGTGGACGGCGTCATGGTCGCCCGAGGCGACCTCGGCGTCGAAATGCCGCCCGAAGAGGTGCCGCTGATCCAGAAGACGATCATCCGGCAGGCCAACATGGTCGGCAAACCGGTGATCACGGCCACGCAGATGCTGGAATCGATGATGACGCATCCGGTGCCGACCCGCGCCGAGTCTTCGGACGTCGCCAATGCGATCCTCGACGGCACCGATGCCGTCATGCTGTCGGGCGAGACGGCAGTCGGCAGCTATCCCGTCGATGCGGTGCGGACGATGGCCAGCATCGCCCGAACCGTCGAGCGCGACCGCGTCGGCACCGCCTGGGAGCTCCAGCGCGCGGGCATTCGCAGCTACGACAACCAGACCGAGGCCCGAGCGATCGGCCACGCCGCTCGAGCGCTGACCGACGACCTGAAGGCATGCGCCGTGGCCGTGCTCACTCGCAGCGGCGCAACCGCGCAAAGCGTGTCGCTGGAACGTCCACGATCACCCATCATCGCGTTCACGGAAGACGCGGCGGTCGGCCGGCGTTTGTCGCTCTGGCACGGCGTCGTGCCGGTCATCACGCCGCTCGAAACGACCATGGACGCGCTCGTCGGCCAGGTCGACCGCGAGGTGGTCCGACGGGAGATCGCCACCGCGGGCGACCGGATCGTCATCGTCGGCGCGAATCCGCACCGGGGCGCGCATCCGGCCCTTTTCGTAGAGGTCCACACCATTGGCGGCTGAGGTCCGCTCCCGCCGCTAGCGCTCGAACGCCGATCTCGATTCAAGGTCCCGAATCTCAAGCGGAACGGTAGTGCGGACGGCGTTGGGTGAGCGCCGGCACGGCGTCCCCGGCGGCGGCTGCGCCACCTGCTAAAGAAGCACCCGCCCCGGTTGGGGCGGGTGCTTCTTTCGATCTCAGGGACTGTCGGCTCGATCAGCGCTCGCGCTCGACCGTCGGCGGCTGGGCAACGCCCGGCCCCGGTG
>JAEVYR010000069.1 GCA_023392645.1 Chloroflexota bacterium
GTGATGGTGCTGATCGGGGATCGGAACTGGTACCTGCCGGCGTGGCTGGGCTGGCTGCCGGACCTGCGGATCGAGGGCGATGCCGCGGCAGCGGTCCCGGCGGAAGACTGAGGGTCGGCGAGCCGCAGGACCGCCCCTGTGGCGGGCAGAAACGACATATCCCTTCCAGCCACCATGGAAACGCCGCTCCCGAACCACCTCGGGATCGCGTTGCCGGTCGCGCGGCTCGCCGCGGCGACCGTTGCCGGGATCGCCACCAGCGGCGGCGCGCCCAAGGAGAAGCCCCCGTTCGTGGTGGCACTACATCCCACGAACAGGGCTTCAGCCCGGGCACTGTCAGGTGATGGTTTCAAGTGTAGTGACTTGACGTTTCCATTCACACACAGGAAGCTTACGGCTAATTCGACCGTCTCAAATTCCGACAAAGGTGACGGATATGAGAACCAGCCAGAATCTCGAACAGGCGGCTATCGGGTCGTTCGTGCGCCAGCAGCGCCAGAAATCCTACCCGGAGGCATTTCCGGCCCTGGTGCAGCGCCGACGCCATGTGCCGCACCTGACTCAGGCGGATCTCGCCGAGCTGGCTGGCCTTTCCGAAGCCGCCATCGCGCAAATCGAATCCAGTCGCTATCCGAACCTGAACGCCAATATCCTCGGTCGCATCGTCCGGGCACTGGGCCTGAGCCCGATGCATCATCACTACCTGTTGAGCCTGCTGAGCGACCCGAGCGGGTATTACGAGGGGGATGACGAGGTCCCATCTCGGGTCCGGGCGGTGATCGACCTGGCCCAGCCGAGTCCCGCGGTCGTCATCAATGCCTGCTTCGACATTCTCTACTGGAACCATGCCGCCACGTACGTGCTGGGCGATTACTCGCGGATGCGCCCCGACGACCGCAATATCATTGTCAACATGTTTTGCATCCCCGAGGTAAAGGCTCTGTGGGTGGATTGGCCCGGCTATGTGAAGAACCTCGTCGGGGGCCTGAAGATGCAGTTTGGCCGGGTGCCCGACTACCGGGATCGCATTTCCGAGCTGGTGACGCGCATGAGCTCGTCGAGCGAGGAGTTTGTGGACCTGTGGGAGACGGTCGAGCCGTACATTTTCCCCACCATCGACAAGGAACTGGAACATCCGACGCTGGGCCGGCTCAGGTTCCAGGAGATGGTGAGTGAGGTGCTCGGGGCACCCTACCTGTTCATCGTCCAGTTCACTCCTCGCGATGACCAGACGACCGCCGCACTGCAGTCACTGGCGGAGCGGAGCTGACGGCAGCCAGCACCGCTCGTGCGCAGGTGCCCGGGATAAAATGCGGGCCGGCACCTGGCCAGCCCGCATGAGCACTGCTGTTGGCGTCAGGGAGCTACGGCGTCGCGGTGACGGGAGCGCGGCGCTCGTCCTTGATCGCGGAGAACTCGATCGGATCCTCGTCCTCCAGTGCCGGCAGCGCCACAACGTAGGCCTCCTCGACCGCCTCCGCCGCCAGGATCTCCTCCATTGCCGACTCCGGAACCTCTTCGTCGACGTTGGTCACCATCAACGCCTCGCCCAGCGGCGCATCCCGCCCGACCTGCATCCCGGCGATATTGACGCCATGGCGGCCGAGGATCGTGCCCAGCGCGCCGATCACGCCCGGCTGGTCGTGGTGGTGCGTGATGAGCACGTGCCCGGATAGCGGCCGGTCGAGCGAGAAGCGATCGACCTCGATGATGCCGGCGCGGGTGCGGTCCCACGACACGGTGACCGAGTGGCTCGTCTGCCCCGACGCGGAGAAGACGAAGCGCGGCATCAGCTCCGGGGCGTCGTCGCCCATCGTGATGCCGACGTCGATGCCCACCTCGTGGGCAATGACGCGGGCGTTGACCGGCGTCACCCGCCGACCGAGCCACTGCTGCAGCGCCGAGGCAAGCGCTGTGCCGAGCACGAGCTCGGTGAGGCTGGACGGCACCTGCCCGCGAACGGCGACGCCGAACTGCGACGGGATTTCGGAGGTCAAAACCGCCAGCAGCTTGCCGGCGGCGGTGGCGACGGTCGAGAGGCGGCGCAGCTCCGGCGCGTTGAGCTGGGCGCTGGGCAGGTTGACGCCGTTCGGCACCGACTCGCCCCGCAGCGCCGCCAGCGTCGTGCTGCTGATCACGCGGCCGACCGCTTCGAGCGCCTCCGCGCTGGATCCGCCGGTGTGCGGCGTGACGACGGTGTTGGGGAGGTCGAACAACGGGCTCTCACGGCAGGGCTCGTGGGGGAAGACGTCGACCGCCGCCCGGGAGACATGCCCGTCGCGCAGCGCGCTCGCCAGCGCGTCCTGGTCGACGACGTCGCCGCGGGCGGCGTTGATCACGATCGCGCCGGGCTTGAGCAGGGGGATCGTTTCGGCGTTGAGCATGTGCCGGGTCTGGTCGGTCGACGGCACGTGGAACGTGACGATGTCGGACTGGTCCCAGATCGTCTCCAGCGGCACCGACTCCACGTCGAGCTGGTCGAAGCGCGACTCGGGGATGAACGGGTCATAGGCGATCACGCGCATCTCGAACGCGGCGAGCCGCTTCGCGACCAGCCCGCCGACGCGGCCGAGGCCGACGATGCCGACCGTGCGGCCGCGCAGGTCGATCGGGCGAAGCTGCTTGCGAGGCCAGTCACCGGCCTTGGTGGCGGCGTCGGCGAGCGGGATTTGCCGGGTGAGCCCGAGCAACAGCGCGATGGTGTGCTCGGCCGCCGAAAATGCGTTGGCGCCGGGCGCGTTCAGCACCAGCACGCCGGCCCGGGTGGCCGCGTCGAGGTCGATGTTGTCGACACCGACGCCGGCGCGGGCGACGACGCGCAGCTTCGGCCCGGCGGCCAGCACCTCTGGCGTCACCTGCGTCTCGCTGCGAACGACGAGCGCCTCGGCCTCCGGCAACACGGCGAGCAGGGCCGGCAGGTCGGTGCCGTCGACATCGACGACCTCGGCCGGGGCCTCGAGCTCGGCGCGGGCGAGCGGGTGGATGGCGTCGCTGACGACGATCCGCGGCCGCGCGGCGTGCTGGCCCTCCACCGGTGGGAGGCCCTCGGTGATCGCCTCGCGTCGCGCGGTCGCGCGGACGATGTCGGCGAGATCGTCGAGGATCTCCGTGAACGAGGTCACGGGGCGGATCGCGTGGTCGAGATCGGCGCTGTGACCGCCGTCGCGGTTGATCAGGAAGCAGCGGATGCCGCCGGCGGCGTAGTTGCCGGCGTGGCGCTCACTGTCCTCGACGGCGCAGGTGCACCCCTGCCGGCGAGCGAGGGTCATTTTGTCGTCGGCGAACAGCACGTTGACGCTCGGAAAGCCGTTGCGCTTCAGCCAGGAGACGGTCATCGTCGCGGCCGATTCCGGGCGCGCGGTGAGGATCAGCGCGTTGCCCTCGCCGACGAGCTGGATCGTCTTGCGGAGGAATTCCTGTGCGCCCTCAGCCGCGCGGAGCGAGGCGGCGGGGCCGTTCGGGGCGTAGACCCACTCGCGAATCTCGTGCGGGACGTTGAGACCGGCCGAGTCGACGAAGGCCCGCTCGGGCAGGTCGACGCCGAACTGGGCATTTGCCGCTTGGGCCAGCGGCGCGGGATGCTCGGTGAG
>JAEVYR010000306.1 GCA_023392645.1 Chloroflexota bacterium
CGCGAAGCGCCGGCAGCTTTGCTGCCGAGGCGAGGATGGAGGCAACGCTCGAGATTTGGTGCCGACGCGATTATGCGTCGCGCGGGGATTCTTCGACACGATGCGGGCGCAGTCGACGGCCGTGTCGGCTCAGATTCACGTCACTTCGTGACGCGCTACCGGCGCGGGCGAGCGACGCAGATCGACCACGGGAACGAACCCGTCAGCTCGACCACGTCCATCTCCCGGTCGACGAACTGCCCCAGCGCCTCGCGCGACCAGAAGTTCCGGTGATCCGGATCGCTGCCCTTCGGGTCGATGTCGAGGTTCTTGCCGCGCGCCGCGTTGGAGAGGCAGAAAAACGGCTCGTGCGGCACGCTCAGCACGACCGCCCGCTTCGCGACCCGCGCCAGCTCGGCCAGCGCGCGTGGCGCGTCGTGCAGGTGCTCCAGCACTTCGAAGCAGCCGACGACGTCGAAGCTCGCATCCTCGTAGGGCATCTCGTAGATGCTGGAGACGTCGAAGGTCCCGCGCGGGTTGCGCATCCGCGCCAGCTCGACGGACGGCTCGTGCGGATCGAACCCGGATACCTGAAGCGTCGGAATCTCCCGCAGGAGAATCTCCACGGTGAACCCCTCGCCGCAGCCGGCGTCGAGGAACGTGTCCGGATGGAGCGACGACACGATGTCGGTGATCTTCGCGTGGAAGCGGTCGATGAGGAACTTCTGGACCGGGTTGGTGTTGGTGTGCTTGGCGTAGTTGCTCGTGTCGACCGTTGTGGGCGGCTTGTAAAGGTAGGTCTCGCTGATGCTCATCCGGTCGGTCAGTCCTTTCGTTACGGCTCCGACAGTCAGGCGTCGGGAGCGTCGTTGTCCGGCTGGCCGTTGCGAAGCCAGAGTTTGTTGAGAACGAAGAGTATCGGGATGGCGACGAACAGCGCAAAGCGATAGATCAGCGCCGCCGCCAGGATCGCGTCTGCCTGTGGTCCCAGGCCGGAAAGACGGGCCACGACGTACATCAGCCCCTCGCGCACCGCGGCGCCGCCGGGGATCGGGCTCAGCATGCCGACCAAAATTGGCAGTGATGTGAAGCCAAGCATGAACGATGCCGAGACCTTCACGCCGAGCGCCTCGACCAGCATCCACAGCACGACGCCCTGCGACACCCAGTAGACGACGGTGACGCCGAGCGTGTAGGCCGCGGCTCCTGGCCGCTTCGTCGGCGCGATGACGATCGCCCGCAGCATCGACAGCAGCTTCTGGCGCAGGCCCGGCTTCCGCCAGGCGATGGCCGCGACCACGGCCACCAGAGCCGCGAGCGCCAGCCCGGCGAGCAGGTACGACGTCGACGACCCGGCGATCTCCCGCCGCACCTGCGTCGGCGCGCCGTCCGCGAGCAGCATCCACGACACCGCGCCGGTGCCGAGCACCAGCACGTCGAATGCGATCTCCCAGAGGGCGATGGTGCCGGTCTGGTTCGCGTCGAGCCCGAGCGCGCGCTTGGTGAGCGCGGCGCGGGAGGGGACCGCCAACCCGACCGGCGCGGCGTAGTTGATGATCACCGAGGTCAGGAACGCCTCGGCGGCCTTCGGCAGGTACGAGACGCCGCCGGCCATCCGGACCAGCAGGTGCCACCGGTAGGCGAGAATCCAGAGGCTGACGAGATAGATCGGCGCCGACAGCAGCATCAGCCCGAGATCGGCGTCTCGCATGGCCGAGATCACGCCATCGAGCGCGCCGGTCAGCCACAGCACGAGCACCGCGAGCAGGAGACTGATGGCGAAGATCGCCGTGGTCGGCACGGCCATCAGGCGTCCGAGCATGGAACGTGAGCGGCCTGGCGGCGCGGTGGCGGTCGGTTGCGGCGCGGTCACACCGTGGTCGCCTCGACGGCTATGCTCGGTCGGTCGGTCAGGCCGACGGTCTCGCGAAACGGCAGCGGATCCTGCTTCTGCTGGTGCGATCCGTGGGCGAGGAACTCACCGAGAAGCCCGAGCGCGAAGAACTGCGCGCCGATCACCACCAGCAACACCGACAGCATCAGCAGCGGACGAGTGCCGATCGGCTCGCCGAAGATGAATTTCTCGACCAGCAGCCACAGACCGGCGAGCACGCCGAGGATCATCGACAGCAGCCCCGGCAGCCCGAACAGGTGCATGGGCTGTTGGCGGTACTTCGTCAGGAAGATCACGGTCAGCAGGTCGAGGAAGCCCTTGGTGAGGCGAGACCAGCCGTATTTCGACGATCCCCACTTGCGGGCGTGGTGCACCACCGGGATCTCGGTGACACGGAAGCCTTCGGCGTGGGCGAGCACCGGCGTGAACCGGTGCAGCTCTCCATAAAGGCGGATGGTGCTGGTGACATCGTGGCGGTAGGCCTTGAAGCCACAGTTGAAATCGTGCAGCTGCACGCCGGTGGTGCGGCGCACGGTCCAGTTGAACACCTTGCTCGGCGCGGTCTTGCCGAGAGGGTCCTGCCGGCGCTGCTTCCAGCCGGAGACGAGGTCGTACCCCTCGTCAAGCTTGGCGAGGAAGTGCGTCAGCTCGGCGGGATCGTCCTGCAGATCGCCGTCCATCGTCACGATGACATCGCCCTGGGCGACCCGGAATCCGTTCGCCAGCGCGCGCGCCTTGCCGAAGTTGCGGCGGTGCCGGAGTCCGACGATGTGGTCGTCCGCCGCGCTGAGGCGCGTGACGATATCCCACGTGGAGTCGCGCGAGCCATCATCGACGAAGATGATTTCCCACGGCAGTCCGATGCGTTCCAGCTCGGCGGTGAGCCGGCGGTGAAGCTCGTCGAGGTTGCCCTCCTCGTTCATCACCGGGATGAGGATCGAGAGTGATCCGATCGGGGGAACGCTGATATCGGCGAGGGGCATGGCGGAGACCGCCGGGGCGGCTGGCTGCTGGCGGGAGCCGGGTGTGGTCGGAGCAGCGGAGCTGGACGCGGCGCGGGACATGGCGGTCATCCGTGGGAAACACCCTTCGGGAGCGGCTCGTCGTCCGGAACGGCGGGCCATCGAACCTCATGACTATACCGAGTGGGGCATTTCCCTGCAAACGCA
>JAEVYR010000367.1 GCA_023392645.1 Chloroflexota bacterium
AGCCCGCATCGCGTGGGGCGACACGATTGACGCTGCCGATGCCTCGGCTCGCTGGTGGCAGGCCCGCGAGGATCGACTCGCCGGCGTCGACGCCGAGACGGTTTCGATCGAGATCGGTTGCCCGCCCTCTCAGGTCGTCGCGACGCTGCGCACGCTTCGCAATGCGTTCCCGAATCCGGCGGGCGTGGCGCTTAACGCGTCGCCCGGCGTCGGCGCCATCGCACTGGCATTCCCTGCCGAGACGATGACGCTGTCGACCTGGGCGCGACTCTGGAGCGAGCACGGGCTCGGTGAGCACAGCCGCTTCGTGGTCGTCGCGGCGCCGCGGGAGTGGCGGGCCGAGCGCGACGTCTGGTTCATCGCGCCCGGTCCTCGCAAGATCATGCAGGCGTTGAAGACGAGCTTCGACCCAAACGATATCCTCAATCGCGGGCGTCTGTGGACGGCGCCGGGGGCGACCCAGGCCTGAGGCGAGGTACTCCATGGCAACGCAGGCAACTCCATTCGACCAGACCATCGCCGAGGCCGGGCGCACGCTGACCGGCTATTCCGGGCACGACGTGCCCGACGACAAGCTGCTGCATGACTGCGTCCACTGCGGCATGTGCCTGCCGACGTGCCCTACGTACCGGCTCACGGGCAGCGAGGCATCGTCGCCGCGTGGGCGGCTGTGGATGATGCGCGCTGTCGGCGAGGGTCGCCTCGATCTGCTCGGTGCGGCCTTCGACGAGCAGATGTACCAGTGCCTCAACTGTCGTGCCTGCGAGGCGGTGTGCCCCTCAGGTGTGCAGTACGGACCGCTGGTCGAGGCCGCGCGGGCCCAGCTCGAACAGCATCGCCCACGGCCGCTGTGGCAGCGGGCCGTTCGCACGGTCGGCATGCGCGTTCCGTTCGATGACGTACGCCGGATGCGACTGATGGTCGGTGGCCTGCGTCTCTATCAGAAGAGCGGGCTGTCCGCGCTGCTGCGCCGCACCGGCGTGCTGCGGCTGCTGCGGCTCGAGACGCTGGAGGCGATGGTGCCGCCGCTGGACGAGCCGGCGCTGGTGTCCGGCACGGAAAGCTGGCGGCCGGACGGAGCGCTGGACCCCGCGCACCTGTTCAACGGTTGTGTCATGAGCACCGTCTTCCCGAACGTGAACCGGGCTACCGGCCGGTCGCTGGCGCACAACGGGTACGCCACCGATGTGCCGGCCGGACAGCAGTGCTGCGGGGCGTTGTTCGTCCACGCCGGCATGATGAACGAGGCCCGCCGGCTGGCGCGGATCAACATCGACGCCTTCGAGGCCGCCGGCGAGGGGCCGGTGGTGGTCACCGCCGCCGGCTGTGGCGCGGCGCTGAAGGAGTATGACCACCTGCTCAAGGACGATACGTCCTACGCGGTGCGGGCGAAGGCATTTTCGGATCGGGTGGTCGACGTCAGCGAGCTGCTCGGCGCGGGCGCACTCGCGCAGCCGTCGGACGACGTGCGGCTCGAAGTGACCTACCAGGAGCCATGCCACCTGGCGCACGCGCAACGCATCACGCAGCAGCCACGTGATATCCTCAATGCCATTCCGGGGCTGGAGCTGACCGAGATGCGAGAGTCATCGTTGTGCTGTGGCAGCGCTGGGGTCTACAACATCATCCGCCGCGAGATGGCGGATGATCTCGGTGACCGCAAGGCGGAGGCGATTCGCGACACCGGCGTGAAGACGGTGATCACCGCGAATCCGGGCTGTCACATGCAACTGAGGACCTCATTGCGCCGGAACCATGTCGACAGCGAGGTCCTGCATATCGCGCAGGTGCTGGATCGCGCCTATGGCGGCCGCGACAGCGCCGAGCGAGGCGACTGGGCGTTCCGGCGCGACTCGAACGATCAGCCGGCAACCGGAGCCTGATCGGCTTGCAGCTCGGCCAGGGGGAACCGGATGGTGGCCAGCGTGCCGTCGTCGGTCGGATCGATCGTGAAGGTGCCCCGCAGATCCGACGACACCAGGCGCTGCGTGATGCGCATGCCCAGGCCATCGCTGTGCTCCGGATCGAACTCCTCCGGGATTTTGCGGCCGTCGTTGAAGACGGAGATCACCGCGTTGCCGCGCTCCTCGTGGCCGCTGATTCGGACGAGACCCCTCGATCGCCCCTTGAAGCCGTGGTGAATGGCGTTGGCGGTCAGCTCGTTGATCAACAACGCGATGATCGTCGCCTGCCGTGACGGCACGCGCAGCCCTGACGGCGGTATTTCGTAGGTGACCGTGAGGCCCGGCGGCGTCAGCGTGCTGTGCGCCTCTTCGGCAACCATCCGGGCGAGCGAGTCGATGGTCGTGCCGGCGAGGCGCGACTCGTCGCTCATCAAATCGTGGACGCCGGCGATCGCCTGGATGCGGCTCACCGCCTCGCCGAGCTCGAAGGTCCACGGCGCGTCGGGGTCGGACCGCAACTGGAGCGAGAGCAGGGCCGCGACGGTTTGCAGGTTGTTCCGCACGCGATGGTGCATCTCCTGCACGAGCGTCGTCTTGGTCTCGATG
>JAEVYR010000098.1 GCA_023392645.1 Chloroflexota bacterium
GGCATGTAAAGATCGCCGCCTTCCCGGTACCTTTGCGCCATGGTTGCCAGGCCTTGGTTGCGCGCCTGCGCGCGGATATCTTGGGAAATCCGCATGGAGCAAAATTTTGGACCGCACATGGAGCAGAAGTGAGCCACCTTGTGCGCCTCCTTGGGAAGGGTCTCATCGTGGAAGGCCCTCGCCGTTTCCGGGTCGAGTGAAAGGTTGAACTGGTCCTCCCAACGGAATTCAAAGCGGGCACGGGATAAGGCATCATCACGGATCCTTGCCGCAGGATGCCCCTTGGCGAGATCGGCTGCATGAGCGGCGATCTTATAGGTGATGACGCCTGTTTTTACGTCATTGCGGTCTGGCAGCCCGAGATGTTCCTTCGGCGTAACATAGCAGAGCATAGCCGTGCCAAACCAACCGATCATCGCCGCACCTATTCCAGATGTAATATGGTCGAATCCCGGGGCGATATCGGTCGTCAGCGGCCCAAGTGTATAAAACGGCGCTTCGCCGCAGGTCTTCAACTGCTGGTCCATATTGTGCTTGATCTTGTGCATTGGTACATGGCCGGGCCCCTCGATCATCACCTGACAATCCTTGTGCCATGCGACCTTCGTCAGTTCTCCGAGCGTTTCCAGCTCCGCGAACTGCGCCGCGTCATTGGCGTCGGCGATTGAACCGGGACGCAAGCCGTCACCGAGCGAGAAGGACACGTCATAGGCCCGGCATATGTCGCATATTTCCTCGAAATGCTCGTAAAGAAAGCTCTCCTTGTGGTGGTGCAGACACCACTTTGCCATGATCGAGCCGCCGCGGGAGACGATGCCCGTGACGCGGTCGACGGTCAGCGGGATATGGGAAAGTCGCAGTCCCGCGTGGATGGTGAAGTAATCGACCCCTTGTTCGGCCTGCTCGATTAGCGTGTCACGGTAGACCTGCCAGGTCAGGTCTTCGGCAATACCATTCACTTTCTCGAGTGCCTGATAGAGCGGTACGGTGCCGATTGGAACGGGCGAATTGCGGATGATCCATTCGCGGATATTGTGAATATTGCGGCCAGTCGAAAGGTCCATGACCGTATCGGCGCCCCAGCGGGTTGCCCAGACCATCTTCTCGACTTCCTCGGCCATGGAGGATGTGATCGCGGAATTGCCGATATTTGCATTTATCTTCACCAGGAAGTTGCGGCCAATGATCATTGGCTCCAATTCCGGATGGTTGATATTGGACGGGATGATCGCGCGCCCGCTCGCTACTTCTTGGCGCACGAACTCCGCCGTCACGAAATCCGGTACCTGCGCACCGAAACTATACCCGTCGCGCGGCAGTGCATGCTCTTGAGCTTTCCGGCCGAGATTCTCTCGAATGGCGACGAATTCCATTTCCGCGGTAACAATCCCTGCTCGAGCATAGGCGAGCTGGGTCACCACCTTCCCTGCCGTTGCGCGGCGAGGAGGGCTGAGGATCGGGAATTGCAGTGTTAGTTGTTCGCCGCTTGCGAGACCGTTATCTTCCGGCCGCACCACCCGGCCTTGATAGGCTTGGGTGTCGCCGCGCGCAGCAATCCATGCCTCACGAAGCCTCGGAAGGCCGCTTTCGAGTAAGACCGTATACGATGGGTCGGTATAGGGGCCGGATGTGTCATAGACGACCACCGGATGTTCACCGGAGGTCGGGTGGAGGAGGATCTCACGCATGGGAACGCGAATGTCCAAGTGGTGCTCGCCGCAGACATGCATCTTGCGCGACCCGGCCAAGGGCCCACTGGTAACAGTATTTGGATGAGTTTGAGCGGCAATGTCCATCGTGAGGCTCCAGGCTTCTGGTTGGAGACCCAGTCCTGGAGCCGGAATGATGGAAAGACGCAGATATGGTATCCAGAAACGGATGACATATCGTTAGGCGCTCGCACCGTCCCTACGCCAGTATGAACTGGATCAGGTTCAACGGGTCACTGCGCTGCAAAAGCCAGCAGAATCTCAGCCCCTTGTCGGGACACCCCTGGTGAATGACATCAGGCTATGCCAGGGAATTGATAGGGTCAAGGATTTCGGTAAGTCTGCATCCGGACGGGCTGTCTCCGCTGCAGGGGTGAATGAAGCAGCTTAACGGGCACGCCAGTTCCTCGATCACAACCAGCACAACGACTACCAGTTGGTCAGCCGTAGGGATTGTTAGACTTGCTTGTTTGGTGGAACACAAAGCTGAATGGCTGGAATAAGCGAGGCCCTACGACCCTACAACAAGAGCAAAAAAATATGGATCGGACGTCGGCCCCGGGGCAACGACGCCCATCGCCATCGGCAACAGGAACTGCGCCAGGCGATTGCCGGTAAGGCCCAGCGACAGCACCAGGCCACGGCCGGGTGAAGGCAGCGCGGTTTCGAACACCTTTTCTTTTCTCTCCAGCGAAGCTGCCTTGTCTTGCTCTAAACTCCCCATGCGGCGGCTTTGCGCCCAGCTTTGCCAGACACGGCTCGATCCGCGCAGGCATCGGGTCGGAAGGCAATTCCGACTGCTTCGGGTCGCGCTTTCGCACCCCACCGCTTTTTAGCGGTAGATAATCATCAACCAGAAGCGGGGCGTTGGCTTGGAAGGACGTTTGGCCATACGGCCACTGCAACACGGTTCGGCCTAAGATCAGGTTTCGCCAGGAAACGTCGCTTCGTGATCGGGTGAGCGATACAATCCGGCAAGGCTCACGCCGACCTCGTTCAGCCTCTGCCATCTAACAAAACACCGATGGGTCGTGCCGTCCGGCAATTCAAGCAGGCTCTCTACCGGCAAGCTGATCCCGGTCTCGGTGATCAACTTCAAGCCTTTCACCGATTCATTGGAGATGGCGCAGTCCACGACGACGCCGCCGGCGATCAATCGACCGCTCCATAGGCGCACGCTTCTAGCATATCGTCTGCGATCGGCGCGGGTTTCCATGAGGTTTCGGTCTCCGGTTGGAAGCCTTGTGCCTCAGATTTCTCGACGATCGATTGCAAAATTCAATTGCACTTTAACGAACATCGCAAGCTGGAAACGCGACGCCTCCCTTGCTGCTTGCACACCGCCTAGAGTCCCACGGAGCATCACGCCATCGTCTACCTTTCGGTGGTGCTCCATGAACTAGGCCTTCAAAACCGCCACGGCGCGTGGCGTCGCGCGCATGCAAGCTAAAGGGAGCAGGCTGGCAGCAAGGCCGAAAGTCGGCGCCTATACAACAATGCCTGACGTGCGCAGCACAAGCGGTACCACCGCGCCTCAGCTCTTGAAAGGTGGGACTGATTGCAGGCAAAGTAGTCGGGTTGGACATTCTGAGTGGGCTTACTACTGAATTGATGCGCGCGCTAACCGCCGCCATTGCACAGCATCAAGCCCCTCGGTCATTGACGCGAGACATGGGGCATGGTCATCGATCAAACCGCTCGAGCATCTTTTTCAACTGCGCGTTCTGCATCTGCAGCTTTGTCGCCAGCTCCCCCCTCAGCACCTTGATCTCCTCGTCGAGGGTGACGGTGTCATTTGCGCTGGCATTAATGTCTGAAGAGACGCGCGCATTCGGATTGCTTGACTTGCGTTTCTTGTTGCCGCTTGCCTGCTTGCGCGTTACTCCCTCGATAGAAGGTGTATGGCTATCGCCAAAAGATGACGATCCACCAGCGGCCGGCCCCTCGCCGCCGACACTGTCGAGAGAGACAGGTTCAGCATCATCGGGCGGTACAGGCTCTGCGGCGGCGGGTAGATCGCCATCGGGCGGCCGATCGCCATCCAATCGATCTTCCGCGCCCAAGGTTGTCTTAAGTGCTTCAGCTGGATCGGCGGTTGCCACCAAATCCCGCTTGGCGTCCTCTGGCTGGACCTCGGCTTGCTTATGCTCGCGTCTGGTAAGCACCAGGCGACTGAGAAACTTCCACGGAGATGCCATCTATTCGACCTCAGGTTACCACCGCATGCATATGCGGGTTATCCGCTCGGGCAACGGATTAAACCGTCGCCAGAACCAGGTTCGTAAGAGATGCGGGCGGTGTTTGACCAGTCTCTAGAAATCAGTCCAGCTTGAGCTTCTTCCGAAGGTCCGCATTCTCAGCCCGCAGCTTGTCGGCCAGCAGCGCGCGCAGCCTTCGGTTCTCCTCCTCCAGCTGCAGGAGATCTGCCATTTCATCGCCAGCGGAGG
>JAEVYR010000578.1 GCA_023392645.1 Chloroflexota bacterium
CCCCGCCGGCCAAACCCCCCCCGGGGGCGGTTACAAACCCCACCGGCCCGCCGCGCGTGCGCCTGGATTGTGGTCAAGCGTCAGCGCTTGTCCATGAAGCTCTTGAGCAGGTCGCCCTGATCCTTGAACTGCTCCTGACCGACATCACGCAGCTTGGCGATGATGTCGTCCTGCGCGCCAGACTGCTGCAGATGCGTGATGATCTGCTCCTTGCTGGCGGGGAAGTCGATCCCCTCGACATATTTCTTCAGGTCGCCCATTTGACCGACATCGCCGACGTTGGAAGCGGCGTTCTTGATCTTGTCGAACATGGATTCCCTCCTGTAGTGCGTTCGACGCGGGCGCGGATCGCATCCCGCACCTTGACCCGGCACCGCAGGTGACGTGCCAACCTCGCCGGTCCGCTCGCTGGGGCATCCATGGTCGCCGAACTCAGGCGCGGTCGCCGCCAGCCTGTGGCGAGCCGGCGGGATGCGCTGGCAGGAGCGGCGCCAACGCCTCGACAAGCCTCGCATGCAGGTCAGTGTCGGCGGCGACGAGCAGCCCCGCGCGCGGCCGAGGCGATGGTTGGTTATACCGGTAGACGCTGCCGTAGAGATCGGTGAACGCGCCTCCTGCCTCGGTCGTGATGAGATCGCACGGTGCGAGATCCCACTCGCGGACGGGTGACGAGCCGGATTTCCTCCAGAAGCCGACGAATGCATCGTAGTCGCGCCATCCAGGCATCAGCGAGCGCGGACCGTAGCCGCAGGTGCGCGCTTCCGGTGGTGCCGCGCCCACCGCGTCGGCGACCGTGGCCAATTCCGAAGCATACTCGTCGGGCGCGTAGTAGATCGACGTCGACACGATCGGCGGGCTGGCGGGCGGCGCGAGGGTGACTCGCTCGGCCGACCCGGCAGGATCGATCAGCCACGTGCCGTGGTCGAGGATCGCCGCCACCAGCGTGCCGCTCGGCGGGTGGCCGCAGACGGCGAGCACCGGTCGCTCGTCGATCACCAGCGCCAGCATCACGTCGAAGTTCCCGGTGCGGGCGACGAACTGCGCGGTGCCGTCGATCGGGTCGGCGATCCAGCACCGGCGATTCTCGAGCCGGTCCGGAGTGTCTTCGGACTCTTCGGTAAGCCGCGCGTCGTCCGGAAATGCCTCCACCAGCCGTTCTTGGATCATCCGGTCGGCCCGAAGGTCGGCGTCGGTGATCGGCGAGCCATCGCCCTTGGCCCAGTTCGCCGCCGTTTGCGCTTCGTAGACGCGATTGACCTCGGCGGCGACCTCGTGGACCAGCGCGATGGCGACGTCCATTTCATCGACAAGGTCGTGTTGGCGAGGCAGCGTTGTCATGCGGGCACCCTTTACGGCATACTGACGCGGTTGGTGACACGGTCGCTGCGCGAATTGCAGCACGTTCATCGGGGTGGAGATCGAGGCGCTGAGCGCCTGTCGCCCGGAAAGGGTACCCCACAGACGCACGCCTTGTGGCATCATTCTGGCTACGGAGTTCGACTGACTCGTCATGTGAGTCAACAACCGCATCGTTCCGGAGGGGAAGCACTGGAAATGAACACCGATACGTTCCTGACGAAGAGCAAGCGCGTTCTCGCCATCTCGGCAATCTCGCTCAGCGCCTTCCTGCTGGCTGCCTGCGGTGATGACGACAACGCCGACGAGACCGCCACCGCCGAGGTCCAGGAGGCGGCCACCGAAGCGGCCACGGAAGCCGTGACCGAAGAGGCCACCGAGGAAGTGGTCGAGACCGAGGAGGCCGTCGTGGGCACGCCCGAGATGGGCGCGTCGCCGGTCGCCG
This sequence comes from Chloroflexota bacterium, assembly GCA_023392645.1. Taxonomy (GTDB): domain Bacteria; phylum Chloroflexota; class Chloroflexia; order Thermomicrobiales; family UBA6265; genus JACCVC01. The sequence continues at coordinate 1,802 of JAEVYR010000578.1, forward strand.
GTGGCGTTGTTGGCGCTTCCCCGGTCGTCGTTGGCTCGCCGGCCGTCATTGCCTCCCCGGTCCTGCCGGCAGGCACCCCGGTGGTTGTGATCGAGGGCGCCACGCCGGCCGCCAGCCCGGTTGCTTCGCCGTCAGCGTCGCCGGTGTCGTAAGCGACCCACTCAGGTCAACGTCGGCTTCCTCACGGGGGCCAGGCACGCGCGGGTACCGACATCGGTGCCCGCGCGTTGTCGTGTCCGCCATCGCCACGGTTTCGCTTGTGCCGTGAGTGACCGCCAGACTCCCGCACCGGAGGCCACGCCGGCTCGTGCCGGTACCGCCCGCATGGACAGGCATTGGTACAGTAGGGGATGAAAGTTCACGCGTCGGTGCCGGCGCGGATCATGGTACAGGGACAGGACATTCGATGAGCGGCAATGGGCAGGGTGGCCCCGGTGCGCCCGGATTCGTGGCGGGGGATGATATGTTGGGCCTCGACGGCTTTTCGGATGCGGATCTCGGTGGCGTGGAGCACGATTTCGACGCGCCGCTCTCGCGGCTGGTCGCGCGTGGCAGCTCGAACAGCGCGCTCGCGCCGGGCACCTTCGTCTACGACGAGAGCGACGAGGGCCTCGATTATCGCCGGCGCTATCGCGGATTGATCGGCGTCAGCAGCAAGGTGCCGATTCGCGACCGCGCCATTCTCTCCCTGGTCTACACCCCCGGCGTCGCCGAGGCGTGCATGGCGATCAAGGAAGAGGCGCGGCGCAGCTTCGACCTCACCTGCCGCGGCAACACCGTCGCCTTGCTGAGCGATGGCTCCGACCTGTTCGGTCGCGAGCCGGGTCCGGTCGAGGCGGAGCTGCCGGTGGCCGAGGGCAAGAGCGTCATCTTCAAGACCTTCGCCGGCGTCGACGCCTTCCCTATCCTCGTCTCGACGCGCGACGTGAACGACATCGTCGAGACCGGCATCTCGATCAGCCCGACCTTCGGCGCCATCTGTCTCGACGATATCGCCTCGCCGCGGGCATTCACGATCGCCGACCTGCTCGACAAGGCGACCGATATCCCGGTGTTTTCCAACCAGCACCACGGCACCGCCATCCTTGTGCTGGGGTCGCTGTACAACGCGCTCAAGGTCACCGGCAAGAAGCTGCAGGACGTACGGGTCGTGCTCAGCGGCGCAGGCATCGCGGGGATCGGCGTCGCCCGGTTGCTCGTGCGTGCCGGGGTGCGCAACCTCGTGGTCTGCGATCGCGCGGGGGCGATTCACCAGTACCGCCCGGAGCGGATGAACTGGGCGAAGGCCTACGTCGCCCGCGAGACCAACCAGGATCAGCGCAAGGGCTCGCTGCGGCAGATGCTCGAGGGCGCCGATGTCTTCATCGGGCTGTCCAGCGGCAATATCGTCGACGCCGACATGATCCGGAGCATGGCGAAAGACCCGATCGTCTTCGCGCTCGCGGTACCGACGCCGGAAGTGCTGCCGGACGTCGCGCGCGAGGCCGGCGCGAAGGTGGTGGCGACGGGCCGTTCCGACTTCCCGAACACGATGGACGTGTCCCTGGTGTTCCCGGGTGTCTTCCGGGGGCTGCTCGATTCCGGTGCGCGCAGCATCCGCCTGCGCATGATGATCTACGCGGCGCAGGCGCTGGCCGGCATGGTGCAGGATGGCGACCTGCACGCGGACCACATCGTGCCGCACATCTTCGATTTCCGGGTCGCGCCGGCGGTCGCGGCGGCGGTTGTGCACGGCGCGATCGAGGCGGGCGAGGCGACGCGCGAGGCCACGCCTGAGGGGGTCTACGAGAGCACGCGGCGCTACGTCTACGAGGGCCGGCTCGACCTGGCCCGCCCGAGCGTGCGATCCGGCACAACATCCTTCCGCGAAGAGGCGATCGACCTGCGCGAGCGCCATCGCGGGATTCTCGAGATTCGGAGCAAGATTCCCATTCGGGACCACCACATCCTGAACCTCCTCTATGTGCCGCCGCGCGCGCTGGTGCCGGCGCATGTGGTCAAGGACGATCCCGCGAAGGTCGATGAGCTGACGGCGCGGGCGAACCTCGTGGCGATCGTCACCGACGGTTCGGCCGTGCTCGGACTCGGCGATATCGGGCCGCAGGCGGCGCTGCCGGTGATGGAGGGCAAGGCGGTGCTGTTCCAGACGCTTGCCGGGGTCGAAGCCTTCCCCATCACCCTCGCATCGCGCGATCCGGACGAGATCGTGCGAGTGGTCAAGGCGATCGCGCCGTCGTTCGGCGGGATCAACCTGGAGGACATCGCCGCGCCGCGCTGCTTCGAGATCGAGGAGCGTTTGCGGGCCGAGCTGGACATGCCGATCTTCCACGACGACCAGCACGGCACGGCGATCGTCGTCACGGCCGGACTGATCAACGCGGCGAGACTTCGCAAGAGCGAGATCTCGGACCTGCGAGTCGTGATCAACGGCGCTGGCGCCGCCGGCGTGGCGGTCACCAAGTTGCTGTATGAGATGGGCGTCAAGGAGATCATCGTCTGCGACCGCGCCGGCGCGATCTACCCGGAACGCGAGTCCCATATGGATGCGTCGAAGCGCCGCCTCGCCGCGATCACCAACAAGAGCCTGTGCACCGGCAGCCTGAAGGAGGCGCTCGAAGGCGTCGATGTCTTCATCGGCCTGAGCGCACCGGGAACGCTCACGCCGGAGATGATCGCGGGCATGGCGCCCGACCCGATCATCTTCGCGCTGGCAAACCCGGACCCGGAGATCACGCCGGATCTGGCTCGCGAAGCCGGTGCGCTGGCGGTCGCGACGGGACGCAGCGACTACCCCAACCAGGTCAACAACTCGCTGGCGTTCCCCGGAGTGTTCCGGGGCGCGCTGGACGTGAAAGCGCGGGAAATCAGCGACGAGATGAAGATCGCGGCGGCGGAAGCGATCGCCGCCCTGGTGACCGACCAGCATCTCTCGCCGGAGTTCATCATCCCCGACAGCCTCGACCTGCGGGTCGCGTGGCGCGTGGCGGCGGCGGTGGCGCGCGCCGCGCAGGAGCAGGGCCTGGCCCGGACGGAGGTCGATCCCGACGAGATCGAGGCGCGCACGCGCGACCTGGTCTACGAGGGGACCATCGCCTTCACGTGAGGCAGCGACCGGCGGAGCGAGGCATGGCGGACGTCATCGAGACAGTTTCCGAAGACGACGGCTCGATCCGCGTCGCGTTGATGCGCGGCGAGGAGGAGCTGAGCCGTACCTTCATCTTCCCGATGACGATCCGCATCGGCCGCGCCGAGGTCCGCATGGATGGCATCGGCGGCGTCGCCACCCCGGAGGAGCATCGACATCGCGGCTACTCGCGGCGCGTGCTGGAAGCGGCGGTGGACCTGATGACCGCCGGCGAGGCACCACTGTCGATGCTGTACGGCATTCCTCATTTCTACCCCAGGTATGGGTACGCCACGCTGGGGCCGGAGTACACCATCGCGCCGGTTTCGCTGGACGAGCGGGCCGAGTTGCCGGCGAGCTATGTGGCGCGTGACGGTCGACCGGGCGATCTCGCCGCCCTGCAGCGGCTCTACCGTGACGAGATCGCCTGCGCGGTCGGTCCGGTGGCGCGCGACGACACGTGGTGGGTGTGGCGAAAGCTGGAGCGGGCGCTGGCGCCGGGTACGGACGAGGTGCGCGTGGTCGAGCGGGACGGCCGCATCGTCGGGTATGCGTGGCGGGCGTCCTTCTGCTGGTGGATGCAGCACATTGCGGAAGACCGGCCGCCCGCGCTTCGGATCGGCGAGGCATTCGCCGCCGATCTCGACGCCGCGGAGGCGGTGCTGGCGATGTGTCGCCGGTGGGCGCGGGCGCTCGACCAGCCGGTGCTGGCGCTGGCGATTCCGCCGGATGGCAGGGTCGGGCGGGCGACGCAGCTCCAGAACTGCCGGACGACGGCGCTGTATGGCGACGAGTCGGAGTACATGGGGCGAACGACGGGGCTGCATGCCTTGTTGCGCGCGATCGTGCCGGAGCTCGATTCGCGATGGCGAGCCGCCGGGCTGGCGCCGTTCACGGCGACGATCGCCACCGGGGTCGAGCGCGTGACGGTGTCCGGCGACGAAACGGGTATCGCCGTGGACGCCGGCGTGCCGGGCGGGTTCGCGATGGCGCTCGATCCCGGCACCGTGGCGCGTCTCGCGCTGGGCGGCTTCGATCCGGAGCTGACGCTTGCCCGGCACGACCTGCCAGCGGATATGA
>JAEVYR010000579.1 GCA_023392645.1 Chloroflexota bacterium
GTCTACATCTACTCGCAGCCGGAGTGGACGGCCCTCGTCGTGGGCAAGGATTCAGACGTCACCGCCGTCGAGCAGCTCAAGGGCAAGAAGATCGCCGCGACGAAGGGCACCGACCCGTATTTCTTCCTGCTCCAGTCGCTGCACGAGTTCGGACTGAAGCAGGCGGACGTCGAGGTGGTCAACGTCCAGCACGCCGACGGCAAGACGGCGCTGGAGCGCGGCGACGTCGACGCCTGGTCGGGGCTCGACCCGTTCATGGCGCAGACGGAGATCGAGCAGGGATCGCGGCTGATCTACCGCAACATCGACTTCAACACCTGGGGTGCGCTCAACGCCAAGGCGGAGTTCCTCGACCAGTACCCCGATCTCGTCACGCTCGTGCTCGGGCAGTACGAGCGGGCGCGGCACTGGATTCTGGAAAACGCGGACGAGGCGGCGCAAATCCTGAGCGAGGACGCGAGCCTGTCGATCGAGGTGGCACAGAAGGAGCTCAACGAGCGGACAAACCTCGACATCAACCCGGTGCCCGGCGCGACGAACCAGGCCGAGGTACTGGCGAACATCATCCCGATCATGGAGGACGAGAGCCAGTTCTCGCCCGGCGCCGATCCGCAGGAGGCGCTGGATACGCTCTACCGCACCGAGTTCATCGAGGCCGCCCTCGCCGACGCCGAGGCCGCGACCCCCGCGTCGTAGGCAGAAGGCACAGCGCTTCATTGTCATTTCGAGCGAAGCCCGCGTGGGGGGAGGAGTGGAGAAATCTCTCCCGTGCCGGGTCGTGGCGCGCAAACGAAAGAGATTTCTCCGCTCCGCATCCTGCGGATGCTCCGGTCGAAATGACAATGATCCTTCAGGAGAATCAGGACACCCACCATGGCCATCTCTCCTCATCCCCAGTCGATCGCCCAACCCGCGGCCTCGCCGGATCGTCGCTCGCGCATTCCCACTGCCGCGCCGCGCTGGCTCGTTGGCCTCATCGTTCCCGTCACGCTGCTGGTGCTTTGGCAGTGGCTGGTGAACCTCGAGGTCTACACGCGCAGCCAGTTGCCGGCCCCGAAAGATGTCTGGCTTGCCGGTCAGCAGCTCTGGCAGGCCGACCTGTTGCTCGACCACATCGCCATCAGCGCCGAGCGCGTCGCGCTCGGCTTCGCCTGGGGCGCCGGCATCGCGATCCTCGTCGGGCTCGTCGTCGGGCTCTCGCCGCTGGTCGATGCGCTGCTGCGGCCGACGATTGACGCCTTCCGCGCGATCCCGTCGCTGGCGTGGGTGCCGCTGCTGATCCTCTGGCTCGGCATCGGCGATCAACCGAAGATCACGCTCGTCGCGATCGGCGTCTTCTTCCCGGTCTTCACGGCGCTCGTCGGCGGCATCCAGCAGATCGACCGCAAGCTGGTCGAGGTCGGGCAGGCCTATGGCTTGCGCGGACCGGCGCTGGCGTGGAACATCCTGCTGCCGGCCGCGGCACCATCCCTGCTGACCGGATTGCGAATCGGCCTGGCGCAGGGCTGGCTCTTCCTCGTCGCCGCCGAGCTGATCGGCGCCTCGAAGGGGCTGGGCTACCTGCTCACCGACGGGCAAAACACCGGCCGGGCCGACATCATTGTGCTGAGCATCGTGTTGCTGGCGCTGCTCGGGAAGGGAACCGACATCCTGCTCGGACTGCTGCAGCGCCGCGTGTTGCGCTGGGCCGACGCCTGGCAGGGGTGAGGTGAGAGGGACTACGTTCGTACCTGAGGCCCTTTTTGTCCTCTCTCCCGGACAGCATTGGTGCATGCATCAATGGAGGTGAGTATGCCTGAGCCCAATACATCGACAATCCGCCAGGCCGGCGAGAATGTCGCCGAATCCGTCCATCGCGCGCTCGACTCGCAGCGCGAGGTCGACCACCGGCACGCGCCCTTCAAGGATCGCCAGCGCGCGCTGAAGAACGCCTACCGTGACGATCCCGGCCGCGCGAAGCAGACAACCGTCGTGCACAGCGTCACGCCCGCCAACGCCGAGACCGGCAAGGTCCGCATCGCCGTTGACAGCGAAGCCGGAACCGAGCTTGATGTCGGCGCGCATGTCTCCGTCGGTGGCACCGAGGATACGCCGTGCTCGGGGGATATCTTCCTCGCGTCGCTCGCCGCGTGCTACGAGGTGACGCTGCGCCTCGTCGCGGCGGCGTCGAAGATCACGGTCAACCGGCTCGACCTGCGCGTCGAAGGCGACTGGGATGCGCGGGGCACGCTCGGCATCGACCGGAGCGTGCCGGTCGGCTACAGCGATATCCGCATCGTCGTCGATCTCGACGCCGACGGTCCGGAGGATCGCATCGCGAAGCTGCCGGAGCTGACCGAGCGCTACTGCGTCGTCTCGCAGACGCTCAAGACGCCGCCGACCGTCGCAATCTCCTGCAATCTCACCGAGTCGCAGGGGAGGTCATAGGTGGCCCCCTCCAGGGGTGCGCGAAAATGACGACATTAACAGTCGTTACTCGGCCCTGGGGGCCGGCTCGGAGGAGCGGTTGGGTTGGGGCGAGATCCGTCCGTCAGTCCGCGACCGAGGCTGCCGACACCGGGCGGATGGCGCAGGAGACGTCGTCGTAGGTGATGCCCTCGATGGAGTTGGGGCCATCCTCTCCGCACATCGGGCACGCCGCCGAGCGCTTCACGCGCAGCGTCCGGAAGTCCATCGACAGCGCGTCGACCATCAACAGCCGCCCGACCAGCGGCTCGCCGATGCCGAGGATTAGCTTGATCGCTTCCGTCGCCTGGATCATCCCGATCAGCCCCGGCAACACGCCCAGCACGCCGGCTTCGGCGCAGTTCGGCGCGAGCTCCGGCGGGGGCGGCGAGGGGAACAGGCAGCGGTAGCACGGGCTCGCCTCGTCGCGCGGGTCGAGCACCGTCACCTGACCGTCGAAGCGGAAGATGCTGCCGTGCACCACGGGAATCTGCTTCAGCACCGTCGCGTCATTGAGCAGGTAGCGCGTGGCGAAGTTGTCGGAGCCGTCCACGATCACGTCGTAGCCGTCGATGATGTCGAAGATGTTCTCCGGCGTCATCCGATCCTCGATCGCGCGCACGGTCACATCCGGGTTGAGCGCCTCGATCGTCTGCCGGGCCGAGTCGACCTTGGGCGAGCCAATTCGGTCGGTCGTG
>JAEVYR010000597.1 GCA_023392645.1 Chloroflexota bacterium
TGGCTGCCGTAGACCCAGTCCCAGACCTGCTTCGCGCGGTATTTGGGAGCGCCAAGCTCGACGACCTTCGCTTCGAGAGCGTCGAAGGGGAGGTCGTAGATCGTGACCGGGCGTTGGCGGCGGGGCACGCGGGCAGCGGGGGATGGGGTGATGGTCAGGTCAGGCATGGGCGGTGGTGTTTCTCGTGGTCGGGGCGGGGGTGGCCGCGATTGCGACCGAACATCAACGATTATGTTACCACCCACGATCGTTTCGACGGTGTTTGAGAGTCGGGCGTCCCCGATAGCCCTGCCCTTGCCCAACGAGCAGCGCTCGACGTCACTTGCGGCTTCTTGTGTAGGATGGGAGGGAATCTGACGCAATATGGAGATGAAGGAGGTCCCGATGCTGAGGCGGCTGACTGTGCTGGTATGCGTTTCGATCTTGCTTGGTGGGCAGGTAGCGCTTGCGCAGGACCCCACACCCGAACCTGGACCAGGTGCCGCGAGCGAGCTGCCGCCCGCGTCGGTGCTCGGCGAGGGGTGGACACAGTACGACGTCGTCAGCCCGGATGTGCTCGGTGGTTACTCCTTCGAGATGACGCCCGACGTCTTCAGTGAAGGTGCGGCGGGGCTGTATTCGGGCCCGGACGGCGCGCGAGTGGTCATCGTCAATCTGATCGTGACAAACAGTCGCGTAGCCGTGCGCGCATCGTGGGAAGATGCCACCGAGCTGATGGAGCGCCTGACCTGGGGCATGGAATCGGACTACCGCCGGCAGGAGGCGCTGGACACGATGCCGCCACCCTCAGCCTGTGTCGAGGCGAAACGCGTCGAGGGGCTTGAGAATGCGTACCTGACGCCAGTCGGTGCATCGATGTGCGCGCAGGATCCTGATAACGTGTGGATCTTCCTGGTGTCCGGAACGCTCAACGGTGCCACCGGCGTCGCCGCTTCCGACGCGCTGGTACAGGCAACGCTGAGCGGCGCGGCCCCTGGCACACCCAGTTCCTGAACGGTGCCGCTGGCAGCAGCGAGCGGCAGGGGTATGCGTTGGTCCGGGGCCCGCAGCCGCCGTGGCGGCGGGCGTTGGGGTGTCTGCCCGGGCCGTGCGGGCCGTCGCGCGAGCCCGCCCACCGAGGGGCGGGCCTACAAGTATGGTGTGCTGCACGTCGCCCTCGGTCGGTCGCGTCACTCAGCCCCGAACAGGATTGGTTCCCTCATCGCAAGAGATTTCTCGCCTGCGCACCCTGCGGGTGCTCCGCTCGAAATGACAACCGGGTGGTGTGTGCGGGAGTCGCTGCGCAGTACCCCGCTTGCCGTGACACTGCCGTAGAATCTGGCGGCGATCTCCGGCAGCCGGGGATGTGGACAGGGAGATGGGACGCATGGCGACGACGCGGATTCGTGGCAGGTTCGTGATCGGGTTTGAGGACAACGACCACGTCGTCTACGAGCACGGCGAGGTGGTGTACCGGGACGACCGCGTCATCTTCGTCGGCCACGGGTACGACGGGCCCGTCGACGAGGAGTGGGATACCGGCGACGCCATCGTCAGCCCCGGCTTCATCGACCTCGATGCCCTGGGGGACATCGACCACGCCATCTGGGACACCTGGCTCACCGCCGATCAGGCTCGCGGCATCCGCTGGTCGGAGGATTACTTTCGCCATCGCCGCGCGGCCGTGTTCTCCGAGGATGATATCGACTTCAGGCGTCGCTATGCCCTTGTCCAGCTCCTGCTCAACGGCATCACCACCGCCATGCCGATTGCCGCCGAGACCTATCAGGCATGGGCGGAAACGGCCCGCGAGATGCGGGCCATGGCCGAGCGCGCGATCGAGCTCGGGCTCCGGATGTACCTCGGTCCGAGCTACCGCTCCGGCGTGAACGTGACGATGACCGACGGCCGACCAGACGTGCTCTTCGATGAGGCAGAGGGCGAGCGCGGGTTCGAGGAGGCCGTCGCCTTCGTGCGCGAGGCGGATGCCCTCGGGAGCGATCTCATCCACGGCGCGCTGCTGCCCGCGCGGATCGAGACGCTGACCCTCGACCTCGTGCGGCGCAGCCGGGAGGCCAGCGACGAGCTGGGCTGCCCGGTTCGTCTCCACGCCGCGCAGGGCGCGCAGGAGGTCGCGTTTCTCCAGCAGTGGTATGGCAAGCGACCGGTGCCGCTGCTCGACGAGCTCGGTTTCTTCGGCCCGCGCTCGATGATCGTCCACGCCCAGCACATCGGCGATCCGGCCGAGCCCGGCAGCCGCGAGACGGAGCTCGGCATCCTGGCCGACAGCGGCACGAGCATCGTCTACTGCCCGCTGACGAACATGAAATACGCCTCGCCGCTCGACTCGTTCGACCGCTACCGCGCGGCCGGCGTCAACATCGCGCTCGGCACCGACACCTTCCCGCCGGACATGATCCGGGCGATGGACTACGCCAACCACCTCGGCAAGATCACCGCGGGCGATCGCGCGGCGGCGTCGGTGGCCGATCTGTTCCGGGCGATGACTCTCGGTGGCGCCGAGGCGCTGGGCCGGGACGATCTCGGACGGCTGGCGCCGGGCGCGAAGGCCGATATCACGATCGTGAGTCTCGACGATCTCGCCGCCGGCACGATCGACGATCCGTTGCGGACGATGTGCATGAACCTTTCCGGGACGGCGGTCGACAGTGTGGTGATCGACGGGCGGACGGTGATGCGGCACCGCGAGATCCCGGGCGTCGACCGCGATGGCATGCGCCGCCGGGCGCAGGACTTCTTCGAGCGTTACCGCGACGCCTACCGTGGGTGGGATTACCAGAGGCGCTCGGCGGAGGCGCTCTTCCCGCCGTCGTTCCGGACGGTGCCGCCACCCCGTTGACGCGCGGCGGCATGTGACTGGCGATGTCCCGCTGGCAGGGTTGCGACATGAGCCGGGGAGGAGCGCCATGGCGTCCGGGAAGCAGCGCAGGAAGCAGCCGGCGTTCGACTACGACCTCGACTTCGACCACATCGACTTTCGCGAGCGGCCCGACCTCTACCGGATCGGCAAGGGCGAGCAGGGCGTGCTGCTGGTCGAGCCGTACAAGTCGGAAATCCTGCCGCACTGGCGCTTCAAAACGCCGGAGATCGCGCGAGAGTCGGCCGATCGCATCCACGAGCTGTTTCAGAAGTACAAGGCCGATGGCGACTTCGTCGGCATGGACATGGCCCGGAAGTTTTTGCAGATGGGCTTCACC
>JAEVYR010000105.1 GCA_023392645.1 Chloroflexota bacterium
TACACCGAGCTGTATGGGCCGACCACGGGTGACGCCATCCGGCTGGGACACACCAACCTCTTCGCCGTCGTCGAAGACGACAAGGGGACCTACGGCGAGGAGGCCGTCTTCGGTGGTGGCAAGACCATTCGCGACGGCATGGGCGAGAACTCTCGCCTGACGCGAAGCCACGACATTCCCGATACGGTCATCACGAACGTCGTCATTCTCGATTACACCGGCATCTACAAGGCCGACGTCGCCCTCCGGGGAGGCCGCATCTTCGCCATCGGCAAGGCCGGCAACCCGGACACGCAGGACGGCGTCGACATCGTGATCGGCGTGGCCACCGAGATCATCGCGGGCGAGGGGAAGATTCTCACCGCCGGCGGTATCGACACGCACATCCACTTCATCGACGTCGACCAGATCCCGACGGCGCTCGCCTCGGGCACCACCACGCTGATCGGTGGCGGTACCGGGCCGGCCGAGGGCACCAAGGCGACGACGATCACGCCCGGCGAGTGGTGGATTCACCGCATGCTGGAGGCGACCGACGACCTGCCGGTCAACATCGGCCTGTTCGGCAAGGGGCACGGCGTGGATGGCGCCGTGCTCAGCGAGCAGATCCATGCCGGCGCGCTCGGCTTCAAGATCCACGAGGACTGGGGCGCGACGCCATCGAACATCGACACCACGCTCAGGGTGGCCGACAAGTACGACGTCCAGGTCGCCATCCACACCGATACGCTCAACGAGAGCGGGTTCGTGCAGGACACCATCGACGCGATTGCCGGCCGCGTGATCCACACGTTCCACACCGAGGGCGCCGGCGGCGGCCACGCGCCGGATATCATCAAGATCGCCGGCCTGCCGAATGTGATGCCGGCCTCGACGAACCCGACGCTGCCCTACACGCGAAACACCATCGCCGAGCATCTCGACATGCTCATGGAGACGCACCACCTGCGCAAGGACATCCCCGAGGATGTCGCGTTCGCCGACTCGCGGATTCGGCCGGAGACGATCGCGGCGGAAGACGTGCTGCACGACATGGGCGTGTTCGCGATCACCTCGTCCGACTCGCAGGCGATGGGGCGCATCGGCGAGGTCGTGACGCGCACGTGGCAGGTCGCGGATTCGATGAAGCACCAGCGCGGCTCGCTCGATGGCGACGCCGAGCACAACGACAACAACCGGATCAAGCGCTACATCGCCAAGTACACGATCAACCCGGCGATCGCGCACGGCATCGCCGACGAGGTCGGTTCGATCGAGGTCGGGAAGTTCGCCGATCTCGTGCTCTGGGACCCGAAATTCTTCGGCAGCAAGCCCGATCTGGTGATCAAGGGCGGCATGATCACGATGTCGGTGATGGGCGATGCCAACGGCTCGATCACCACGCCGCAGCCGCGGACCCTGCGCTACGAGTTCGGCGCCCAGCGGCTCGCGGTGGCCCGCACGAACCTGGTGTTCCTCTCGAAGGCGGCCGTCGATGAGGGCGTGCCGCTGACGCTGGGGCTGACCAAGCGCCCGTACGCGGTGCGCGGGATTCGCGACAAGTCGAAGGCGGACCTGAAGCACAACACCGCCACGCCGAACATCGAGGTCGATCCGCAGACCCACCAGGTGTCGATCGATGGTGAGGTGCTGACCGCCGAGCCGGCCGAGCGCGTCGCCCTGGCGCAGCGCTACTTCCTGTTCTAGTTCTCGCGCGAGGTGCGGACAGGTTTTCGCGTGGGGGTGGGGGCGCGTGCGATACCCGCCCCGGCGGCAACGGGCAACCGCTCCAACATGCGCGATGGGGGATGATCGGTGGGCTCTCCGGGTGGGCTCACCGTGATGTCCCCGCGGCGATCCTGCTCCCGCGTCCGCGCGACGCACGGATTCGCCGTGGTCATCCGGATTTCCTTCCACCCGATCCAGCGAGGCACCGATGCTCGTCACCGAATTGAAAGGCAACGTCCACGAGTCTCCCCTGCCGGAAGGCATGCATGTCGAGACCGTCACCATTCCGGGCGCGGAGCTGGTCAAGCGCATCCAGCGCGTGCGCACCGACCACGGCCGGGAGGTGGGAATCCGCCTGGCGGTAAACGCGCCGGATCTCAAGGACGGCGACATCCTTGAGCTTGCGAATGACAACGCCATCGTCGTGCGGGTCGAGCCGACCGATGTGCTCGTCATCAAGCCGCGCTCGGTGCTCGAGATGGGCGTCGTCGCCCACAGCCTCGGCAACCGGCACCTGCAGGCGCAGTTCTTCGGCACGGATTCCGAGTACCAGGCGGACGTGATGGTGGTGCAGTACGACCACACGGTGGTCCAGTATCTCGATGCCGTCGCCGCGCCCTACGAGCGCCAGCAGCGGGTGATGCCGACGCCGTTCCGCCACGCCGAGCACACGCATTGAATCCGCTCTCGCTCCTGCTCCAGATCAGCGATTCGGCCCTGCCGACCGGCGGGTTCAGCCACTCGTTCGGGTTCGAGCAGTATCTCTATCGCGAGGAAATGCGTGACGCGGATACCTTCGCGCGGTGGCTCCGCGTGTACATTGCCAATCAGCTGACCGACACCGACGCGCTGCTGATGCGGCTGCTGTACGAGGGCGTCAGCGAATGCGAGCTCGCCGACCGGGCGCTCGCCGCGGCGATCCCGGCGGAAGTCCGGGCCGCCGATATCGCGATCGCGAAACGGATTCGCAACATCGGCGAGAACGCCCTGGGCATGCCGGCGGCCGAGAACGCCTGCGCGCATCCGGCGCTGGAGTTCGCCCGCATCACGCGGCATCACGGCGTGCCAGTCGGCGATGCGATGGTGGCCCACCTCACCGGCACGGTCAGTACCCTGACGCAGAACGCGGTCAGGGGCATCCCGATCGGGCAAACCGACGGCCAGCGCGTCCTCAGCGCCGCGCACGCGTGGATCGCGCGCGCATGCGAGGTGGTGTGGACGCTCGACATCGGCGATCTCGGCGCGGTCGCGCCGGGCGTCGAAATCGCGCAAATGCAGCACGAGCACCTGCGCGCGCGGATATTCATGAGTTAGGAGTGTGCTTCATGACCAGGGATGGCGTAGTCCGCATTGGCGTCGGTGGCCCGGTTGGCGCCGGCAAGACGCAGCTGATCGAGCGCGTCACGCGGCGCATGGCCGACACGGTTTCGATGGCGGCGATCACGAACGATATCTACACGATCGAGGATGCCAAGATCCTCGCCCGCACCAGCATCCTGCCCGAAGACCGCATCATCGGCGTGGAGACGGGTGGCTGCCCGCACACCGCGATCCGCGAGGACACCTCGATGAACGACGTCGCGGTCGAGGAAATGCTGAACCGCCACCCCGATCTCGAGGTGCTGTTCATCGAGTCCGGCGGGGACAACCTTTCGGCGACCTTCAGCCCCGAGCTGGTCGATTTCTCGATCTACGTGATCGATGTCGCCCAGGGCGAGAAGATTCCCCGCAAGGCCGGCCAGGGGATGATCCGCTCCGACCTGCTCGTGATCAACAAGACCGACCTGGCACCGTACGTCGGCGCCGACCTCGATGTGATGCGGAGCGACACGGAGGCGGTCCGAGGCGAGCGGGCGTTCGTCTTCACGAACCTGAAGACCGACGACGGGCTGGACAAGGTGATCGACTGGATCGAGCGTGACGTGCTCATGACCGATCTCGTATGAGCCGAGCCACCCTCGGGTTTCGCGCCGCGACGCGGGACGCCGTCGGCGGGTCGCTCGCGCTGGCGGTCGCACGGCAGGGGCACCGAACGCGCCCGGTCACGACGGAGGCGTCGGGCATCTTCCGGCTGATGCAACCGCTCTACCTGGACGACTCCGGGCAGGTGACCTACATCCTGATGAGCTCGGGCGGCGCCTACTTCGGAGAGACCTACCGCGTCGCGGTCGACGTCCATGAGGGCGCGCACCTGCTCGTCTCCTCCCAATCGGCGACCCGCATCTACAAGACGCCCGTCGCCCCGGCGGTGCAGGAGGCCGCGTTCACGCTCGGCGCCGGCAGCCGCCTGGAGTATATCCCCGACCAGACCATCGCCTATCGGAACGCCGACTACCGCCAGTACACGAAGGTCGTGACCGACCCCGACGCGCAGGCGTTCTTCGGCGAGATCGTGACGCCGGGGTGGGATCCGGAGGACCTGAAGTTCACCTACGCCGGCATGCACCTGCGGGTCGACGTCCACAGCGCCGATGGAGCGGGGCTCGTTCTCGTCGACAACGTCCGGATCCAGCCGGCGTCGATCGGCGACGCCATCGACGGTATCGGCTACATGGAGGGGCGCACCCACATGGGCAGCGCGCTGATCCTCGGCGCGCACACGCGTGGCGACTACGGGGACGAGGTGCGCGCGATCGTGGAGCGCTTCGAGACGCTGCGGGCGGGGGTCACCAGCGGCAGCCGCCATGGCGTCTCGTGGCTGATGGTGCGCGCGCTCGGGGATTCGACCGACACGCTGCGGGACATGATCCTGACGGTCAATGCCCACGACCGCTCGGTCACCACCGGACAGGCGCGGCTGGACCTGCGCCGGTACTGACGCGCAACCCGGACGAACCATCGGGAAGAGCCATGATCGGGCCGGCATTGTGTGCCGGCCCGAACGGTCCGATCCGGCGGCGAACGCCTGTACGCGCCGGATCGCGTCGATGTGTGAACATGTGGGTGCGTCCGGATTCGGCCGGGGTCCAGAGCGAAAGGCGACGTCTTCGTGGCATTCAGCACAGCATCCAGGGACACGCGGGAGGAGACCTTATACGATCTTCTCGGCGTCGATGTCACCGCGACGTTGCCCGAGATCACCCGCGCCTACCGGCGGGTGATGAAGGAGTGTCACCCCGATCGCTTGCCGCCCGCCGAGCGGGAGCGGACCGAGGCGCTCTGCAAGACCATCAATCTCGCCTACGCCACGCTGAAGGACCCGCTCAAGCGCAAGGAATACGACGACACGATCCGCGCCGCGCAGGTGCAGCAGGAGATCATGAACCGCTACGTCGGCGGCCTCGGCGGTCCGGGCATGCCGGGGTACGACCCGCACGGCGCCGACCTGCGCCGGGAGGAAACGCCGATCGAGCGCGCCGAGCGGCTTCACGCCAACCGGGTCGCGATGCTCAGCCTTCTTCGCGCCGTTCTCGTTTTTCTCGTCGTGATCGTCGCGATCCTGGTCGTGCTGGCGGTGGCGTCGACGGTCGGCGGCCTGCTGACCTGAACCCCCGCCCCGGCGGCCGGCGTGTCTGCGGCTCGGGCGGGGCCAGCACGTTCGTCAATCGCTCCAGCGAGCGCAACAGCACCTTGATGCCGCCGCGAATGAACGGCTGGGCGGGGTCGTTGGCGACGCTGTCGTCGAGATACGCGACCTCCAGCAACGTCGCGAGCCGGTCGAGCAGGTCGACGGCCGCGATCACCGGCACCAACCGCCGCTCGGTCGGTTGCAGCGGCGCGATCTCGCTGTAAGCGCCGAGAATCGACTCGACGCTGGCCTCGCTCCATCCCGTGACGCGGGCGCTGAGCCGGGCGAGGTCGATCACCGGCGAGCCGGCCAGCGCCGACGTCCAGCCAACGACACCGCGCAGCTGCGTCGGCAGCGATGGCGTGTCCACCAGCACGTCGGCCGGCCAGATGTCGTTGTGGATCAGCACCGGGGAGCTGGTGGCGACCTCGCCGGAGGCGTGGAGGCGGTCCCCGGCGATGGGGATCACGCGGTTGCCGCAGCGCAGCCAGCGGCGCACCTCGACGAGGTTCTCGGCGTGACTCCCGAGCCGCTTGCGGGCATCCTGCCAGCGCGCCTTCGCGGCGACGTGCAGCTCCAGCGCGCTCAGGTGGCCGGCGGCGGCGAGCTCCGGCTGGCCGCGCGTGGCGGCGTGGACATGGGCGAGGACTCGTGCCGTCTCGACGAGCATCTCGCCGGGATCGTTCGACTCGTGCAGGGGAATGGCGATCTCGCCGTGGCCGGGCACGGCGAAGCGACCGTGGCGGTTGAGCGGCAGGCCGTCGAGCGCCGTGCAGGCGTCGGCAATGCGACCGGAGAGCAGCAACACGTCGCCCGGCGCGCCGACCGGCCGCGGGATCGGCGTTTCCGGCGGCACCCGGTCGAGCAGCGCGCGAATCGCGGTGACGCGCTCGGCGGTCGCGGGCGGTGCCCACGCGCGGATGCGGGCGGATTGCCCCTCGGCGGTGGCGACGGTGTGCCGGTCGGCGTCGAGGAAGGTGACATCCTCGCCGAGGAGGCGTCGGGCGGCGGCTTGCCAGTCGAATGCGGGCTGGTCGGAGGTCTCAGTCATCATGTGGGGAGTATACGCGGTAGCGGTCGGGGCAATCGGAGGCTGGCTCTATCCATAGGAGACATGCCTTCGACAGGCCCAGGACAAGCATTTGGTTGCGGGCCGGGTGGTACCCATCGGGCTGGCAAGCTCAAGACCGCATCCCTGGCACGCAGTCCATCAAGAATCCAAGCCAGCGTTCGATTTTCGGTCACGATACACGCTGTCATCCCGAGCCGCCGCGCAGCGGCGTGCCGAGGAATGACACCAAAGTGTGGTGTCCTGCATTCCAGCCACGGATGGCACCGGATCATCAGTGCTCCGCCCCTCTTGCGTTGGGTCGCTTCCTGCGGTAAAGTCACAGGCATGAACAAGCTTGTGCGAAACATCACGACCGGTATGAGCAAGCAGATCGTGACCACGGCGATGACTACCATCACCGCGATCATTATTTGCCGGCCTGCCGCGCCGGGTGTCAGCTCATGACGACGTTCTGAGAAACGATACCAACGGATCGGCAGGCGGGAGACGCAACCAGCGCTCCCGCTTTTTTGATGCCGTTTCCCACGGCCCGGCACCGCCGCCGGACCGGCCCGGACACCGCAGCGTCGCGATGCGCCGTCAATCCACCAGCCGCCGGCCCCCGAGGCACGACCCGGGGCGACATGCCGGGACGACGTCACGCGAGGAGCTGTCAGATGATCGTCATGAAGTTCGGAGGAACATCCGTCGCGAATCCCGAGCGCATCCGCGACGTTATCCAGATCGCGCTCCAGCAGCCAGCCCCCAGGGTGATAGTCGTCTCGGCCGCCTCCGGGGTGACCAATCTCCTGCTCGACGCCGCCCGGCTCGCCGCGGACGGGTCGGACGAGGCGATGCTGGCCGCCGTCGACGACATCCACCGTCGCCACGATGTCATTCTCGACGCTATCGCCGATCGGGCCGAGCAGCAGCAGGCGCGCAAGGTCGTCGCCGAGCTGCACGGCCGGCTCGATATCGCCCTGCAGGCGGTCGCGAAGGCGGGCGAGGTGACGGCGGCGATGTCCGACCGCATCGTCAGCACCGGCGAGAAGTGCCTGAGCACGATGCTCGCGGCGACGATGCGCTCGCTGGGTCACCCGGCCGAGGCCGTCTTCGCCGACACCGTGATCGCGACCGACGACCGCCACGGCACGGCCCGCCCCGACCGGCCCCGCACCCGCGCGGCGGCGCAGCACCGCATCGTGCCGGTGCTCGACGCCGGCAAGACCGCCGTGCTGACCGGTTTCATCGGCTTCGCGCCGGATGGCTCGACGACGACGCTCGGCCGCGGCGGCTCCGACTACAGCGCGACCTTGCTCGGCGCGGCCCTCGACGCCGACGAGGTGCAGATCTGGACCGACGTGCCGGGCGTGCTCTCGGCCGACCCGCGCAAGGTCCCGACCGCGCGGGTGGTGCCGCACGTCAGCTTCGACGAGGCGCAGGAGCTCGCCCATTTCGGCGCGAAGGTGCTGCACCCGCGCACGATCCGCCCGGCGGTGGTGCGGAACATCCCGGTGCGCATCCTCTCGACCTTCGAGCCGCGCAATCCCGGCACGGTGGTCACCAAGGATGCCGAGGGCGACTCCATGAAGGCGGTCACGGCGTTGCGGGGGCTGATCTTGCTGACGCTGGACGTGCCGGAGCTGGAGGATCTCGCGCCGGCGGCGTCGATGGTGTTCCGGCTGCTGCACGAGGAGGGCGTCGAGATTGTTTCGGTGTCGCAGGCGTCGTCGCGCCGGCGGATGACCTTTTTGGTCGACGCGGTGATCGGCGGCTGTGCGCGACTGCAGGCGCATTTGGAGGAGGAGCTTGACGCGGTGGAGGCCGATGTGAGCTGCAATGAGGATGTCGCGGTGGTCGCGGCCGTCGGCGAGGGGGTGGCGAACTCGGTCTCGGCGATGTCGAGGATGCTGTCGGTGCTGCAGCGCAACAGCGTGCCGGTGATTTCGTCGAGCCAGCAGACATCAAATGTCGCGGTGCTGGCGGTGATCGCCGAGCACGCCGCCGACCGGGCGGTCCAGGCGCTGCACGATGCCTTCGTGCGGCCACCGCGGAAGATTTCGCGGCGACAGCGGCGCGCGGCGCTGATGTCCGAGGCGGTCCGCGTGGGATGATGGCTGGGCCGGCACATAACCGGCCCGTACGTGTGGAGAATCCCGCGGGAGGGGCTTGTCCCCTCCCGTTGCGATATGGTGAAAGGGCAAGGATCGTGGCAGACAACCGGATTCCCGTCGGCGTGCTGGGCGCGACCGGCAACGTTGGACAGCGGTTCATTCAGCTTCTCGAGGATCACCCCTGGTTCCGGGTGGCCGAGCTGGTCGCCTCCGAGCGCTCGGCGGGCAAGGCCTATGCCGAGGCGACCGACTGGCGCCTGAGCGCCAACATGCCCGAAAGCGTCTGCGGCATGGAGGTGCTCGACTATCACGCCGACCTGCAAAGCCCGCTCGTCTTCTCCGGGTTGCCGGGCGAGGTGGCCGGCGAAATCGAGGAGCGGCTCGCCGCGCGGGGGCAGGCGGTTCTCAGCAACACTTCGACGCATCGGATGGAGCCGGATGTTCCCCTGTTGATCCCGGAGGTCAACCCGGACCACGCGGCCGCGATCGAGACGCAGCGCAAGAACCGGGGCTGGAAGGGGTACATCGTCACCAACGCAAACTGCTCGACGATCCACATGACGCTGGCGCTCAAGCCGTTGCAGGACGCCTTCGGTCTCGACGCGGTGATGGTGACGACGATGCAGGCGGTATCCGGCGCGGGGTACCCCGGGGTGCCGTCGCTCGACATGATCGACAACGTGGTCCCCTACATCGGCGGCGAAGAGGACAAGATGGAGACCGAGGCGCAGAAGATGCTCGGCGACTGGGCGGACGGCGGTTTCCAGCCCGCCAGCTTCGCCGCCAGCGCGCAGTGCAACCGGGTGCCGGTGCGCGACGGTCACATGGAGTGCGTTTCGGTGCGACTGAAGGAGGCCGCGACGCCGGATCAGGTGATCGCGGCGTTCACGGCGTTCCGGGGCGAGCCGCAGGAGCTCGGGCTGCCGAGCGCGCCGCCGCAGCCGGTGGTGGTGCGGAGCGAGCCGAACCGGCCGCAGCCGATCCTCGACCGGGAGGATGCGAGCATGGCGTCGGTGGTCGGCCGGGTACGCGAGTGCCCGGTGATGGGCATCAAGTTCGTGGTGCTGGGGCACAACACGGTGCGCGGCGCGGCGGGCGCATCGGTGCTGAACGCCGAGTTCTTCAAGGTCAAGGGCCTGCTGCCGAGCTGATGCGGCCGGCAGCTTCTGCAGGGGCGGACCCCCTCGACCCGCCGCATTCGGGGAGAGGTGGTGTCCGCCCGGTGGTCGCGCAGCGACTACATCTTCGCGTCGCTCAACGCCCGATCTCCCGCAATACCCGAACGATGGTGATGACGACCGGAGTGCCCGCGAGGCACTCCGGTCGACATGCCATTTCTCCAGAGGTCGGGATTCGATCACTGCACGTGCGGAGATTTCCGGCCATCTGCAGGCCGGGGCGCCCGGCCCGTGCCGCTTCCCCCATAAAAACGAAGAACCGCCGATGATCGGCGGCTCCTCGCGGGTGGAGGGAAGGATGGTGTTTCCCTGGCTGGTGAACGCCTGCCTGTGTGGGAAGGCGTTGCTCCTCACCTGCCGGAAACGCTGTGACCGTTGGATACGTGAGCCCCGGCACCACACGGGTTGCTACTCGATCCTGGATAGCGGCGGCCGATTCGGCCATTGCCTCCGGTCAACACTATTGTGCCTTCGTGGCATGTTTCAGGCATCGGTAATATTACGTAATTTTGGCTCACTCTTCTCCCAATTCGGTACGTGACAGCGCGTGCGACCCCGGTTTTACAGCAAAGAATACCCCGCGGGGGCACTTCCGGTGGCGTTGCAGCGCACAGCGCGGTGACCGATCATGGAGCGGTTGCCCCGACGGGGCTCACGACCGAAGGACCTTTTCATGACCTCCCCCGCCACCGATCGGACCAACCCGCGACCCGAGCACAACCCCTGGGCTGTCCTCGCGGTGCTGTGCACCTCCGTGTTCATGCTGCTGCTCGACACCACGGTGGTCAACAACGCGCAGCGCAAAATCCAGATCGGGCTCGGCGCCGACCTCACCGAAATCCAGTGGATTCTCGACTCCTACATCCTCGTCTACGCGGTGCTGCTGCTGTCGTTCGGGCGGCTCGGCGACATTCTCGGTCGCAAGCGCTTCTTCATCATTGGCGTGGTCATCTTCACGGTCGCGTCCGGGCTTTGCGGCGTGGCCGGGCAGATCGGGGATGTCTTCGGGGTCTCGGGCGCCAGCGCGCTGATCGCGGCG
>JAEVYR010000013.1 GCA_023392645.1 Chloroflexota bacterium
GTATAGGGGGAATATGGCAGTGTGGCAAGGTCGCCAGAATAGCCCCGACGGCTGGCAGCCTTGAATTGCCCGCAACGGCGGGGAATTCGGGGAAGGCTGCCACACTGCCACATCGTTTTCGTTTCAGGCAGCCTTCTCATCCGGTTCGGAACACCGTCCGCTGCTGCAGGAAATCCTTCAGCACGTAGCTGCCCAGACGGGTGGGGGAGACGTTCAGCACCCGACCCCGGTTGATCCGCATCATGTCCTCCACGAACCGCACCATGTACGGCGAGTGCTCCAGCAGGAAGACGTTGATCGTGATCCCCTCCCGCGTGCACCGCACCACCTCGCGCAGCGTCGCCTCGAACGTCTCCCACGTTGGCGGGTAGTTGTAGAACGGCCGCCCGTTCTCGATGTGCGCCGTCGGCTCGCCGTCCGTGATCACGATGATCTGCCGGTTGCCGCCGCGCTCCCGCCGCAGCACCTGCCGCGCCAGCTCCAGCGCATGCTGCAGGTTCGTGCCGTAGGTGTACTCGTTCCAGCTCAACGCCGGCAGGTCCGCCATCGTCAGCGGCTGCGCGATCGACGAAAACCCGATCAGCTCCAGCATGTCCCGCGGGTACTTCCCCCGGATCAGCGTGGCCAGCGCCAGCGCCGCCCGCTTCGCCGCGTCCCACGCGCCCGAGTAGTACATCGAGCGGCTCATGTCGATCAGCAGCGCCGTCGCCGTGCTCGTCCGCGCCTCCCGCTCGACCACCTCGAAATCGTCCTGGCGCAGCGTCACCGGCGTGCCCGGGCCGCCGGCCATGATCCCGTTCATCACCGTCTTCGGCAGGTCCAGCAGGAAGGGGTCGCCGAACTGCCACGGCGCGCTCGTGTCGGCGCTCTCGCCGGCCGTGCCCCGCTCGCGGATATCGTGCTCGCCGGTGCCGAGATCCGCCAGCGACGAGAAGATGTCCTGCAGCGCCCGCTCGCCGATCTTGCGGATCGCCCGCGCCGTCAGCTCCAATCCCTTGGCGCCGTGCCTGGCGTAGCCCTCGCGGATCAGCCGGTCGCGGATCTCGGTCCACTGGTTCAACCAGTCGCGGTCCTGCTCGCTGAGGACGTTGTCGAGCATCTCCTGCGGGATGCCGGCGAGGTCGTTCGGGTCGGCCGCCGCCCGCAGCATCTCCTCGACGCTCTCCATCTCGTTGGCGCGCTCCATCACGTCCATCGCCATGTCGAGCGAGAGCTCCTCCTGCCCCGGACCCGCCTCCTGCTGGAACTCCGACCCCGGAATCGGCCCGATGTGCGCCTGCAGCTCCGCCAGCTCGTCCTCGATCCCCGCGTCCTGGACCGCCTGCTCCATCGCCGCCTGCAGCTGCCGCCGCTGCTCGGGCGAGAGCATGCTCATCAGCGCCTGCGCCGCCATCATCCGCTGGCGCATCCGATCGGCGATCTCCTGCATGCTGTCGGCCCGCCCGCCGAGCATGTGCCCCCACTTGTTGTTGAGTGCGTCCATGTCGACCGGTTCGCCCGCCGCGTCCTGCGCGAACGCCTCGTTGAGGTCCTTCAGGAAATCCTTCAGGTCGCCGGCCGGACCGGCCTCCTGGTTCTGCGCCGCCCCCATCAGGTTGTTGAACAGCGAGTCGGTGATCTGCTGCCGCAGCTCCTCCATCAGCTTCTCGAAATCCTCGCCCGCCTGGCGGTCGACGAAGTCGTAGTTCTGGAGCTGCTGGATTTGCGACCCGGTGTCGTCCGGCATCGCGTCGAGGCGGTCCTTCTTCTTCTGGAGGAAGTCCCGCAGCGAATCCTGCTCGCCGGAGTCGTCGCCGTGCTGCCCGAGCCGGTCGTCGAGCGTCTGCTGCTCGCGATCGACGATGTCCTGCAGCCGCTCGGCGAGATCGCTCATCACCGAGTCGAAGTCGTATTTGTCGAGCAGATCCTGGCGCTGCTGCCGCAGTCGCTCGATCACGTCACGCAGACCGTCGCGGCGCTCGCCGGCGGGCCCGCGCGAGCCCCAGCGGAACGCCCGCCGCAGCGCCTGGTCGATGTTGCCGTCGCGCAGCAGATCCTCCGAGAGCGAGTCGAACAGCTCGTCGGTGTCGAGGTCGCCCCAGTCGGAGCCGTCCCATTTCGTGTAGCGCCAGGAGGTGGGGAAGCGATGAAGCGGCATGGATGACCTCCGGTTCGTCGTGAAAGGCGGCGATCAGCTTGTGGCGCGGACGGCGTCGATGCGGCCCAGCGTCACAGGCGTCGGCGCGCGCAGCGTGTTCTGGATTTCAGCGACCGTGTCGGTGTGTTCCATGAGCGCCCGAATCGCCTCCTCGGGCGCGTCCGCGACAACCCGCGCATGGTAGGTGACGCCGCTTGCGGGCTCGCCCGGCGCCCCGAAGGTGCCCTCGACCTCCACCTCGACCCGCTCGACCGCGATTCCGCGGCCTTCGGCCTCGCGATAGATGTCGTTGCAGTAACACGTCGCCAGCGCCAGGAACAGCAGCTCGCCGCCGTTCGCGCTCGATCCCCGCCCGTTCGCCTTCGGCGGGATCGTGAGGCTCGACTCGGATCCATTCGTCGCGAGCGTGACGCGGTGCTCGCCGCCGCTCTCGACCCGCGCGCATATCTTCACGTTGCTCTCCCGCCCGCGATCATCGCGCGTACGTCACGCCCTCGCCGCGCGCCTTCCGCGTCAGCTTCCGCATCTGGTGCAGCCCCTCCAGCACGAACTCCACCGCCGAGGCCATCTCCGCCGGGGTGTTCCCGACGCCGAGGTCGTCGATCACCGACTTCAGCTCCTCGACCGCGCTCACCTGCGGGATGTAATCGAACGAGTTCGATCCGTCCGATACCGTCACGCTCAGCCCGTTGTCGAACGCCAGCAGCAGCATCTCCAGCCGCGACGGGTCGACCGTCCGCAGGAACACGCTCTTCACCGCCTCGCCGATCAGCCGGTCGAACACCTGCTCGTCGCGACCCTCACCGAAGGTCTCCAGCTCCAGCTTGCCCATCGTCGCCGGCCGGATCGCCGGCAGGTCCGAGATTCTCGGCACCGCCACCTTCTCGCCGGTCAGCACCGAGCGCCGCTGCGCGTTCGCCAGCAGCGCCTCCGCGTTCGCGACCGTCATTCGCACCGACACGCCGCTCCGCTGCGACACGTCGGGCGAGCGCCGCGCGCCATGGCTGATCTCCGCGACCACTTCGCGCATGTAGTCCGGGTAGATCACCTCCAGCCCGGGCGCGGCGAACGGGTCGCGCTCCTGCTCGGCGATCTCGATCTCGTGATCGATCGTGTCGGGGTAGTGCGTGCGGATTTGCGACCCGAACCGGTCCTTCAGCGGCGTGATGATCCGCCCGCGGTTGGTGTAGTCCTCCGGGTTCGCCGAGGCGACGACGAAAACGTCGAGCGGCAGCCGCACCTGGAACCCGCGAATCTGGATGTCGCGCTCCTCGAGGATGTTGAGCAGCCCGACCTGGATCCGTTCGGCGAGGTCGGGCAGCTCGTTGAGGTTGAAGATGCCCCGGTTCGTCCGCGGGATCAGCCCGAACGAAACGACCTCCTCGTTGCTCAGGTATCGCCCCTCGGCGACCTTGATCGGATCGACCTCGCCGATCAGGTCGGCGACCGTCGTGTCGGGGGTCGCCAGCTTCTCGGCGAAGCGGCGGTCGCGGTGCACCCAGTCGATCGGCGTCTCGTCGCCCTGGGTCTCGACGACCTGCCGCCCGTGCCACGAGACCGGGTCGAACGGGTCGTCATTGATCTCCGAGCCCGCCACGATCGGCAGCCACTCGTCGAGCAGCGCCGACAGCGAGCGCGCCAGGCGCGTCTTCGCCTGCCCGCGCTCGCCCAGGAAGATGATGTCGTGGCCCGCGAGCAGCGCGTTCTGCAGCTCGGGCAGCACCGTCTCGTCGTACCCCCGGATGCCGGCGAAGAGCTCGCGCCCCTCCCGCAACGACGCGATCAGGTTGCCCCGGATCTCGTCGCGCACCGTTCGTGGGGTGTAACCGGAGGCCTTGAGCTCGCCGAGGGTCGAGATGCTGGGTCGTTCGGGCATGGCGCTTCCTCGCTGGTTCCGGACAAATTGTCGGTTCCCCGAGTGTAGACCCGCCCGCATGCCTTGTCAGTGACGTGTGTAGCCCCGGTGTCCCGCTCAGGCGGGCAGGTGCTCGCCGAAGAAGCGAATCCAGTTGCCGTGCATGATCTTCGCGATGTCCTCATCGCCGTACCCGCGCGATCCGAGAATGCCGACCAGGTTCTGCAGGTCGGCGATCGTGTCGAGGTCCTCCGGCGTCTGCTCGGTGCCGTAGCCGCCGTCGAGGTCGCTGCCGATCGCGGCGTGATCGGCGTTACCGGCGAGCTGGCAAATGTGGTCGATGTGATCGGCGATGGTGGTGATCGACAATCCCTCGGGCGTCGTCTCGCCCCGCACCCAGTTGGGCTTGAGCATCCACGCGTCCGCGACCGCGCCGATCACCGCGCCCCGCTCGATCAGCCGCTTCGCCATCTCGTCGGAGATTTGCCGGTCGCCCGGCACCAGTGCCCGGCAGTTCGAATGGCTCGACATCACCGGTCCCTGGAACCGGTCGAGCGCGTCGTTGAAGCTCTCGTCCGTCAGATGCGCCGCGTCGAGGATGAACCCGAGGCGGTCCATCTCCTTGACCAGCTCGCGACCCTTCGCGGTGAGCGGTCCGGCGCTGTCGGTGCCGAAGGCGTAGGCGCTCGGGCCGTAGTGGGCGAGGCCGATCATGCGCAGCCCGTCGTTCCACCAGCCCTCGGCCTGGCTCGGCTCGACAATCGGGTCGGCGCCCTCCATCAGGAGGATGATGCCGATCGGCCGGTCGTCGCCGCTGCCGCCGTCGGCGGGCCAGTCGGCGAGGTGCGCGTCGAGGTCGTCCTTCGTGCGGATCATCCTCAGCGCGCCCTGCCGCTCCAGCTCGCGGTAGAGCGCCAGCTCGCCCTGGCAGTGGGCGTAGGCGATCGCGTGGGTGCGGAAGTCGAGCGCGGTCGTGCCCTTCGGGTTGACCCGGCCGAGCACGGTCGCGCAGCAGAGGCCGATCTTGCCGCGGTGCATGTCGGGCAAGCCAACCGTGCCGGCGGCGCGGCCCTTTTGGGTCATGCCGGCTTCGAGCTCGCGCGTCTCATGCGCGCTCAGCGTCAGGTCGCGATTCCAGGCGAGGGCGTTCATCGCCAGATCGAGATGGGCATCGACGAGCAACATGTGACAGGCTCCTGAGGGGTGGGCGGACAACAGTCGTCGCGCCATCATCGGGCCTGCGTGCGAATCCGTCGAGGCGTTCGAGCTCAGCCCAGCTCGCGCCCGTTGAGCTCGTCCTGCAGCGCCGGCAGCTTGTGCTTGTCGAGCCGACCCGGCACGCTCGTTCGCCACTCGCGAGATTGCCTCGCTCAATGGTGCTTCGAACGCGTCGCCGCCTGTCACGCCGTCAGCACGGCATCGGTCGCGGCGTCGAGGCGGCTCCAGATCGGGTCGATCCAGTCGACGTGCTCCGGCTTCATCAGCACCGACCGCAGGCAACTCACCGTCTCCTGGTCGACGGCCATGTCATCCGGGAAGTCGAAGAGGGCGACCGGAAGCTCGGCCACCGCGAGGTGAAGATCGCGCCGCGCCGCGTCGTCGAAGATGCGCCGCGCCAGCGCCGATGCCTCGCTCACGCTGCCGGCGCGGACGGCCCAGTTGACGATGTCGAGCTCGGGCGCGAACGGGACGACGAAGCGATCGTCCGCCACCAGGCGCTCGTGGAGGGCCAGGGCCGCCTCGCGGCAGCGGCCGAGGTCGCGGGCGAACGCGCCGTCCGGCACCAGTGGAAGCAACTCCTGCGTCGCCCAGAGCGCGACCGCCGACGCGCCGGCGCGAGAGCATTCCAGGCTGATCTCGCCGAGGTGCAGCTCGTCGGAGCTGAAGTAGGTGTAGGGCGAGTCGTGCTGGTAGTAGCGGCCGACGGCGGGATCACGGAACAGCACGCTGCCGCAGCCGTAGGGCTGGAGTCCATGCTTGTGCGGGTCGATCACGATCGAGTCGACCTCGCCCAGCCGGTCGTAGGACGCCCGCGCGTCCGGCGCGAGGTTGGCGGCGAGGCCGAAGTAGCCGCCGTAGGCCGCGTCGGCGTGAAGGCGGAAGCCGTAACGATCGCGCAGATCGAGCAGGGCGGGGAGGGGATCGACCGAGCCGGTCGCGGTCGTGCCGATCGTCGCGACGACGGTGCCGACGCCTCCCTGATGCAATCGCTCCTCCAGCGCGCCGATGTCCATGCGTCCGAGCCGGTCGGTAAGGATCGCCTCGAAATCCATGCCCAGCACCGCGCTGATGCGCGAGTGAGTGTAGTGGGCCTGATCGGACGCGACCACGGTGGTGCCCGGGGCGACGTTGCGCGCGACCCAGAGCGCCTCCAGGTTGGCCATCGTGCCGCCGGAGGTGAGGTGGCCCAGATGGGTGTCCCAGCCGATCATCGCGGCGAGCGCGGCGACCGCCTCCTTCTCCATCCGCGAGCTGGCACGGCCGCCGTCGAGCGCGTGGTTGTTCGGGTTGATCCAGAGCGAGAGGGCGTAGGCGAGGCGCGCGACCGGGTGGGGCGGCTTCAGCATCTGCCCGGCGTAGAGCGGGTGGAAGTAGGGAAAGTTGTCCTGCATCCGGTCGGCGACCCTGGCCAGCACCGCCGCGATATCGCCCACGTCAGGCGTCGCCGCGTCGGCGGGGGGGAGATTGTCGAAGCCGGCGGCGAGCCGTTCGAGCGCCTCGCGAAGCAGATCGAGCGAGGCGTGATCGAGCGAGGTCGAGGCGTCGAGCGCCATGGCCGGTCCTTTCTGCGTTCGGGCAGGAGTGGAACCTGTTCAGGTCCCCTCGTCCATGATACGCGGACCCGCGTGGCGCTCGTGCTCAGTCGAGATCCGTGCTGCATTCCGACGCGTCGCTGACGCCCGCATACCCATGCTCGACGGTGAACGACGCGAGCGTCCCGGCGGAGGCATCCTGTTCGGAAACGTTGGACATCACGCGGTAATCCGCCTGCCAACGATCCGGGGTGACCTCGCAGAGCACGTAGCCACGGTGGTTGTCGTAGAGGTGGTTGTGCGGGTTGCCCTTGTGGTTGCCGCAATGGGTGGTGAAGTGGCCGTCTTCCTCCAGTGGCTCGTCGCCATTGGAGGTCATCGAGGTGCCCACGAACTCGGCCCCGTAGACGGTGGCGGTGGAGGGGTCGTCCCAGTCGGATTTGAGATCCCAGACGTAGTTGCTGTGGACGTCGCCCGTGA
>JAEVYR010000048.1 GCA_023392645.1 Chloroflexota bacterium
TATCGACGAAGGATGCTGCCCCATGTTTCTCGCCCTGCGCGAAATCCGCCACGCGAAGATGCGTTTCGCGATGATCACCGGCGTCATCGTGATGGTGTCGAGCCTCGTGTTCATTCTCTCCGGGCTCGCCAACGGCCTCAGCGCCGGCAACACCGAGGCCATCGACGCCATGCCGATCGACGGCTTCGTCGTCAGCCGCGGCAGCGATTACCTGCTCGACCGCTCGTCCGTGCCGACCAGCGCGGTCGAGACGATCGCCGGCATCGACGGCGTCGAATCGGCGGAGCCGCTCGGCGTCTCCTCGGGCAACATCACCGCCAGCGACAGCGACGACGTGATTGGCGTCTCGTTCTTCGGCCTGGTCGACGACAGCATGGTGGCGCCGGGGACGTCCAGCGGCGAGGGCCTGGGCGCCGAGGAGCACGGCGTCGTGATCGACGAGACCTTGACCGAGGATGGCATCGGATTGGGCGATACGTTCGTTACCGATCCGGGCGGGGTGGAGCTGACCGTGGTTGGCGTGACGACCGGCCACTCCTACCGGCTGCGGCCGACCGTCTACATGTCGCTCGATCTCTGGCGGCAGCTTCAGCCCGGCCAGGACGGCGCGGACGCCGACGCGGTGACGGCGATCGTCGTGCGCGGCGACGAGGCGGCGCTCGAGGCGATCCCGGAGACCGTCCAGGGCGTCATGGTCGGCAGCAAGCAGCAGGTTGCCAGCCACATCCCGGGCGAGTCGGAGCAAAACGGGACGCTCTTGCTGATCCAGGTCTTCCTTGTCGTGATCGCGGCCGGGGTGATCGCGGCCTTCTTCTATATCATCACGCTGCAGAAGATGCCCGAGCTGGGGGTGATGAAGGCGATCGGCACGAGTACCGGGTACCTGGCGCGCGCGATGATCGCGCAGGTGTTGATGCTGGCGCTGGTCGGCGTGCTGCTCGGCATCTCGGTGGCGGACACGCTGGCGCTGGTGATCGGCAACGCGGTGCCCTACAGCATCACCGGCCAGCGGATGGCCCTGTTCGGCGGCATCCTGCTGCTGGTCGCGGTCGGGGGCACGGTGCTTTCGCTGACCCGCGTGGCCCGGGTCGACCCGCTCGATGCGATCAACACGGCGGGCTGACGACGTCACCGCAAAGGACAATCACCATGACTCACGTGCTCGAACTGCAGGACATCAGCAAGCATTTCGGCGAGGGCGACGCGCGCGTCGATGCGCTATCGGAGGCGACGTTCACGGTCGACCGGGGGGAGATCGTGGCCCTGGTCGGCCCCTCCGGGTCGGGCAAATCGACCTTGCTGTCGATCGCCGGGGCGCTGCTGTCGCCGAACCACGGCCGGCTCGTGCTCGACGGCGAGGACATCACCGACGCGCCGAACGACAAGCGGGCGAGGCTGCGATTGCAGAAGATCGGGTTCATCTTCCAGGGGTCGAACCTGATCTCCTACCTCACGGGCCGGGAGCAGCTCCAGTTCATCGCCAACCTCATCGACCTGCCGTCGGACGCCGCCGGGGAGCGGGCTTCGCGGTTGCTGGACGACCTGGACATGACCGAGCGAGCCGATCATTACCCGGAAGAGCTCTCGGGCGGGCAGCGGCAGCGGATCGCGATCGCGCGGGCGCTGATGAACGATCCCGCGTTGATCCTCGCGGACGAGCCGACGGCGAGCCTCGATTCGCACCGGGGCCGGGCGGTGGTCGAGTTGCTGGCGGGAGAGGTGCACGAGCGGGACAAGGCGGCGGTGCTGGTCACGCACGACGAGCGGCTGCTGGACCTGGTCGACCGGGTCGTGCACATCGAGGACGGCCGCCTGGTCAAGGACACGGTGACGGCCGATCGGGTGGCGTGACGCGGACATGGGATCCCACCGTAGCGGCGACTTGGTCGCGCATGCGTCGTTCGGTGGAAACGAGGTGCGAGGCGGCCAATGTCGCCTGGTTGCTGCCGGTGTGCGGACGCGAACCGAGGCGACATTGCCTGCTGCGGGACTTGCCGTGAACGAAAGCCGGATGCGCAGGCAAGTCGCCGCTACGCCTTCGATGCGCGGAGGCGCGCTTCAGCGCGTCTCCGCGGCTTGGTCATGCTGCGCTCTGGGTCTTGTCGCCGCCGAGGTAGCGCCAGCGGGAGACCGGGGCGGTGACCGCGCGGGCCCAGGTCGCGACCAGGTTCAGCGACAGCGCCGTGAGCAGGATGATCACGCCGGGGAAGGTCACCAACCACCACGCGGTGGTGACGTACGACCGCCCCTGTGCCAGCATCAGGCCCCACGACGACTGCGGGGGCTGGATGCCGAGCCCGAGGAAGCTCAATGACGCCTCGGTGAGAATCATCGTCGCGACCTCCAGCGTCACCAGCACCAGCAGCGGCGAGAGCAGGTTCGGCAGGATGTGCCGGAACAGGACCCGGCGGTCGGAGCAGCCGACCGTCTGCGCGGCCTCGACGAAGACCTCCTCCCGCAGCGACAGCACGAGGCTGCGAGTGACGCGGGCGAAAACCATCCAGCGCGTTACCGCCAGCACGAGAATGACTTTCCACATGCCGGGACCGAGCACGTAGAGCACCAGCAGCGCGGTCATCAGCGACGGGAAGCCCATCTGGATGTCGACGAAGCGCATGATCAGGTCGTCGACCCAGCCGCGGTAGTACCCGGCGGTGAGGCCGAGCACGACGCCGACGATGCCCGAGAAGAGCGCTCCGATCACGCCGACCGCGAGCGAGACGCGCGCGCCGTAGAGCAGCCGGCTGAGCAGGTCGCGGCCGAGCTGGTCGGTGCCGAGCAGATGCGGGATCGCGCCGCCGTCTTCGGCCGCGGTCATCGGTGGCTGGTTGCGCATCATCAGGCTTTGCGCCTCCGGATCGAACGGGGCGACGAGCGGCGCGAACACGGCGCTGAAGACCAGCAGGACCAGGAAGATGAGGGCCGCGAACGTCAGCACGTCATGCCGCAGCGCGCGGCCATAGAGCCGCAGGTTGCTGGTGGACCGGCGAGGCTCTGGCAGCGAACCGGTTGTGGTGGCTGGGGAGATGCTGCTCATGAGTACCGCACCCGGGGATCGAGCATGGCGTAGGTGAGATCGACCAGCAGGTTGACCGTCACGATCATCACGGCGATGGTCAGCACCGATGCCTCGATCAGGGGGAGGTCGCGGCGCTCGATCGCCTGGATCAGCAGGATGCCGACGCCGGGCCAGCCGAAGAGCGTCTCGATCACGACGGCACCGTTGAGCAGCGCGGCGGCCTCGTCACCGCCGAGGGTGACCACCGGGATGAAGGCATTCTTCAGCGCGTGGCCGAACACGACGGTGCGCTCCTTGAGCCCCTTGGCTCGCGCGGTGACCATGTACTGTTTCGACATCTCGTCGAGCATCGCCGAGCGGACGACCTGGCTGATGCGCCCCATCGGCCGCAGCGTCAGGGCAATCGCGGGCAGGATCACGTAGGTCAGGCCACCATACCCTGACGTCGGCAGCCAGCCGAGCTGGACCGAGAAGAAGATGATCAGCATCAGGCCGACCCAGAAATCGGCGGTGGAGACGCCGCCGAGCGAGACGATCGTGACGATGCGGTCCCAGACCGAACGGGGCCGCACGGCGGAGATGATGCCGAGCACCACCGCCAGCGGGAAGGCGATCAGGAGGGTGACGCCGGCGAGGTAGAGCGTCGCCGGAACCCGGTCGAGCACGATCGGCAGGGCCGGCACGCGCTGCCAGAGGGAGTCGCCGAAATCGCCCCGCGCGAGATCGGAGATGAAGCGGCCGAACTGGACGTACATTGGGTCGTTCAGCCCCATCGATTCGCGGAGCGCCTGCACCTGCTCCTCGGTGGCCTCCGGGCGCAGCATGAGGCGCGCCGGATCGCCGAGCATGTGCGTCACGAAGAAGACGACGATGACGAGGCCGATCAGGATGAAGATCGAGTGCATGAGCCGGCGGATGAGATAGCGAGTAATGGTGTCGACCTCCTGAACCTGGGATCCGTGGACGCCGGCGCGTCCGCACGCAAGCGCGCCGGTCCGTTAGTCGATGCGGACCGATCGTTTCGAATCTGGAGAACCGCGTCGGTGAACGAGGATTCTCGTACGGGCGACCCCAGGGGCCGCCCTGGCCGTCCGCAGTGCGACCACACGAGGGAGGGGACACGCCCCTCCCGTACGCGCGATTTGCTCGGCGAGTCACCTGGAAACCGGATCAGTCGAGCGTCATTTCCTTGACGAGGATGAAGCCGTCCAGTCGCGGCGTCCAGTGCAGCTCGGCCGCGAGGCCGTAGTTGAGCGGCATGTGGATGATGGGGATCGACCCGTAGTCCTCGTAGTACATGCGGGTGACGTCGGCGAGCGCATCCTGGCGCTCCTGACCGGTCAGCGGGATCGCCGCGGCCAGCGCCTCGTCGAGCTCCGGGTTGCAGTAGGTGGAGGAGCCGCCGTCGCAGCTGTAGTAGGCCTGCGCGGTGCTGCTGACGTCCATGATCTCGTTGCCGTGCGGGTTGGTGCCGATCCAGCCGCGGTCCTCCGGCACGTCGTGGTAGTTGATGTCGTACTGCTCGTTGTACTGCGCGATCTCGATGACCTCGCTGTCGGCGGTGAGGCCGATCTGGTTGAGCTGGTTGGCGACGTACTCGGCGAACTCGTCGTTGCGCAGGTAGATGCCCTGGCGGGTGACGACGTGGATCGGCGCGGCGATGTCGACGCCATCCGCGCCGGCTTCCTCGACGAGCTGGGTCGCGTGGTCCATGTCGTAGGGGTACGGTTCCAGATCGGGGTTGTACCCGGTCGCCGACGGGCCGACGAGCTGCGAGGCCGGCTCGCCACCGCCGAAGAGCTGATCGGCGATGCCCTGCTTGTCGATCGACTCGCCGATTGCCTGGCGGATGCGCACGTCCTTCATCGCCGGGTGCATGGTGTCGAGGCGGAGGAAGATCGTCTCGACGCTCGACGCCGTCAGCGGCTGTGGCGTGGTGGCGTTGTCCTCGGGGGAGAGGAAGCGGGCGAACTGCGCCTCGCCGGTGACAACCATCGATGCGCGCACGGCCGATTCCGCGCGGAAGACGAACTCGACCTCCTGGATCGTCACCGCGCCGTAGGCGTCATCGGCGTTGCTGCCCCACCAGTCGGGGTTGGCCTCCAGCAGGATGCTCTGGCCTCGGTTCCACTCGACGAACTTGTACGGGCCGGTGCCGATCGGGTTGTCGGGCAGGGTGTCCGGCTCCTCCTGGACCTGCTTCATGCTCGGGATCGGCGAGAAGTAGAGGCGCGAGGGCAGGATCGGGTCCGGTGCCTCGGTGACGACGTCGATCGTGTAGTCGTCGACGACCTTCGCCTCCATGTCCGGGCCGACGTACTGGTAGATCTGGAAGTTGTTCTCCGGCGACCAGGTGTAGTTGATGCCGAAGGCGGCCACCTCGGCGTTGAATGCTTCGCCGTTGTGGAACGTCACGCCCTCCCGCAGCGTGAAGCGCCAGGTGACGTCGTCGGTTTGCTCCCAGGCCGTGGCGAGCTCCCCGACCAATTCGTTGGTTTCGGGGTCACGGTTGAGCAGCGCTTCCTGGACATTGCGGAGGACCGGATGGCCGTCGGTGCTGTAGGCGCGCCAGTTCTCGAGCGTATCCGGCTCGACCGACATCGCGAGCACGACCCGGCTGCCGCCGTCCTGCGCCATCGCCGGGACGCCACCCAGCAGCATCGAGGCCGCCGGGATCGAGATGCCCAGCGCGGCCGCGCGGGCGACGAGCTGGCGCCGGTTGTAGCCCTTTTGGGCGGCTTCATCCATCAGCGCTTCGATTCGCGAACGTTCGGTCGGTGTCATCCTGCATTCCCTTCCATGACAGGGTGAATCCATACGCGACACTTTCCGCATCGCGTGGCCAGCGACATGCCGGTCCGTTGTCACTGCGTGTACGTCGCTGGACCCGCAGACTGGTCGATTGACCGCGTGCGAAAATCAAACCGTACCGGTTTCCCCCTGTCAACGGCGCCATGCCGTGGATCAGCCAGATCGGCCGATCACGCGCCATCCACCGCGCCGAGCAGCGGCTCGCCGGCGGCGAGCCGGCGCAGGTTTTCGTTGATTCGCGCCCACCGGTGCGCGAATGTGCCATGCGTCCACCCCGCAATATGCGGCGTGAGGATGACGTTGTCGAGCTCGTGGAACGGCCGGTTCGCCGGCGCGCCGTGGATCTTGTCGTCGGGGTAGCGATACCAGACGTCGATCGCCGCGCCGGCGATCTCGCGGTTGGCGAGCGCCTCGTAGAGCGCGTCCTCGTCGATCACCGGGCCGCGGGCGACGTTGATCAGGAACGCATCCGGATTCATTTGCGCCAGCTCGGCGGCGCCGATCAGGCCGGTGGTCGCCGGAC
>JAEVYR010000051.1 GCA_023392645.1 Chloroflexota bacterium
CATCCTCATCTCGGCCGAGGCCCACACCCTGCCGGGCACCGTCCCCCAGAGGTAAATCTACACCGCGGGGTCCTGACGCCCTGCTCCAAAACCTGGCGACGTGCATGCGTCCGCGGCATGGCGGCTCGGGATCTCCCGGGCCGCCGTGCTGTCTGGCGCGCCAGCATCATCCGGCCCGTACCCAGCCTCGCGACCGCTTCACTCCTGATAGCTGCCACCGGCCCGCGATCCACGCCGCGCGGCTGGCGCCGCCCGAAAAGACGGATATACTGATGGCGGGAATACCTGTAAAGGAATGCCGTCCGTAGCCGGGAACATGCCCGGTCCGTCGGCCAGCGCGCCGCGACAGCAGGAGAGAGACATCGTATGCGTCCGAATCGTCGACAGATCCTCGGGATGATGGCCGGAGCGCCGGCCGCCCTGGCACTCCAGCACGCACTGGCGCTGGCATCCCCACCCGTGGCGCCGGCGCCGCGCCGCCTCCGGCACGACGGCCCGGTCCACGGCATCAACCCGGCGGATATGGACCTCACCGCCGACCCTCGGAACGATTTCTACCGCTACGCCAACGGCGGCTGGCTGGACCGGGTCACCATCCCCGCCAACCGATCCAACTACGGCGTCTTCACCGAACTGGGCGAGCGGACCAGCCACCAGCTCATCGGCCTGCTCCGCAACATCGCGGGCAGCGATGCCGTCGACGAGGGGTCGGACGCCTGGAAGGCCGTCGCGCTCTTCCGGCAAGGCAACGACACCGCGTCGCGGAACCGGCATGGCGTCTCGCCGATCCAGGACACCCTCGATGCCATCGCGGCGATTTCGGACCTCGCGGCGCTGCACGCCTTCTTCCAGACGGCTCCACTGCGCGGCGCGCCGTCCCTCGTCGATCTCTGGGTCGAGACGAACCTCGTCGACAGCTCGGTCCACGCGCTCTACCTTGGCGGTCCACCGCTCGGACTGCCGAATCGGGACTACTACCTCGACGATACGGAATCGAACACCCGCGCTCGCGAGGCCTACATCGCCGCATCCGCGCAGCTTCTCGCGCACGCCGGCCACGATGCCGCGGCGGCTGCGGCGGATGCCGAGGCCGTCTACGAGCTCGAACGTCGCATGGCCGCCGAGACGCTCTCCCGAGAGGAGCGGCAGGACTTCAGCCTGAGCTACAACCCGGTCTCGATCGCCGAGCTGGCCGAAATCTATCCGCTGATGGACTGGGGCGCGTACCTCGGCGAGCTCGGCATGCAGGCGCCGACGCAGGTGATCGTGGGTGAGCTGGGCTTCGTCCGGGCTTTGGGCGCGATCGTCCGCGAGACGCCGCTGGAGGTGCTCAAGCACTACCTCACCATGCACTCGGTGTGGAGCTGCTCGACCTGGCTATCGGAGGACATCGAGGCGGCGGCATTCGCCTACGACGCCGCGCTCTCGGGCACGACCGAGCAGCGGCCGCTCGACGAGCGCGTGCTGGACGACGTCAGCGATGCCGTTCCGGACGCTGTCGGCCAGCTCTATGTCGCCGCCTATTTCCCGCCCGAGGCGAAGGACCAGATCGGGTACCTGGTCGACGAGCTGATTCGGGCATTCGCCGACCGCATCGCGCGGAACAACTGGATGACCGACGCGACTCGCGCGAAGGCGCGGGAAAAGCTCGACGCGCTGGGCGTCAAGGTCGGCTACCCGGATACGTGGGAGACCTACGAAGACGTCGTCATCGGCGATTCGTACGCGGCGTCGATGCTGAGCACCGTCAGCGCCATGCGCCGGCGCAATTTCGCGAAGCTCGGCACGCCGGTCGACAAGAGCGAGTGGGGCGAGCCGGCGCAGATGGTCAATGCCTTCTATGACCCGGTCGCGAACGACATCACCTTCCCGGCGGCGATCCTGCAACCGCCCTTCTTCGACTACCAGGCCGATCCTGCCTCCAACTACGGCGGCATCGGCTACGTCATCGGGCACGAAATCACCCACGGATTCGACCAGGGCGGCGCACAGTTCGACGCCGCCGGCAATCTCGCCAACTGGTGGGCCGATGAGGATTTCGCCGCGTTCGATCGCCTCAACCAGCAGGTTGTCGAGCAGTACAGCGCCATCGAGGTCCTGCCGGGCGTCTACATCAACGGGCAGATCACCGTCGGCGAAAACGTGGCCGACCTCGGCGGCGTGCAGGTCGCTCTCGACGCCCTCGAGCGGCTGTTGGCCGAACGCGGGCACACGCTGGACGACGTGCTTCACGGCTCGGTCACCGGCGCCACGCCGGCCGTGCCGTCGCCGGTCGCGGCCTTCGCGACGCCGGTCGCTTCGCCCTCCGCCACGCCAGCGGCGGCGGACGCTGCCGGCAGGCTCACCCAGCGCGAACGGTTCTTCATCGCGGCGGCGACGGTCTGGCGCCTGAAGATTCGCGACGAGGCGCTGGCCACGCTGGTTCAGGTTGACACCCACTCCCCGGCGATGGTGCGCGCCACCCAGGCGAGCCGCAACACCGACGCGTTCCATGAGGCGTTCGGCGTCCAGCGGGGCGACGCCATGTACCTCGCGCCGGAGGATCGCATCGTCGTCTGGTGATCTCGTCGGCACCGACGCCTGTGCCGGCGCGGAGGGCAGCCC
>JAEVYR010000071.1 GCA_023392645.1 Chloroflexota bacterium
GGCCCCGTCGGGGGCGATGGGCGGCACCTTCCTGATGCTGGGCCGGATCTTCCAGGGCCTGTCCGCCGCATTCATCATGCCGTCCTCGCTGGCGCTGGTGAAGGCCTATTGGGACGGCGCGGAACGCCAGCGTGCGATCTCGCTGTGGTCGATGGGATCGTGGGGTGGCTCGGGCTTTGCGGCGCTGTTTGGCGGACTGATGGCCGAGAACATCGGCTGGCGCTGGATCTTCATCATTGCCGCCGTCGTGTCGCTGATCGGCATGCTGATGGCGCGCGGCACCCCGGAAAGCAGGGCGCCCTCAAAAGAGGGCTATAAATTCGACCTTCCTGGCGTGCTGACATTCATGGTCACCATGGTTGCGCTGCAGATTTTCGCGACACAGGGCGCAGAGTGGGGCTGGACCAGCCCTGCCTCGCTGGGGCTGCTGGCCGCAGCGGTGATCTTTGGCTTTTCCTTCTACAAGATCGAAAGCGGCAATCCCAACGCCTTTGTGCAGTTTCGCCTGTTCGGGAACCTGACCTATACCGGAGCCACGATCTCAAACCTGCTGCTGAACGCGACGGCGGGGATCATCATGGTTGCAATGCTGCTTCTGCAACAGGGCGGGGCGATGACGGCGCAAAAGGCCGGTCTGCTGACCATCGGCTACGCCGTAACCATCATGGCGTTCATCCGCGTCGGCGAAAAGCTGCTGCAACGCCTTGGCCCGCGCCAGCCGATGCTGTGGGGCAGCTATATCGTCGGCCTGTCGATCATCCTGCTGATGCCGACCAACCTGACGCTGGGCACCTACACCGTGCTGGCCGTGATCTCTTTCTCGCTCTTCGGGCTTGGTCTGGCCTTCTATGCCACGCCCTCGACCGATGCGGCGCTTTCGAACCTGCCCGAAGATCAGGCGGGTGCCGGTGCCGGCATCTACAAGATGGCGTCGTCGCTCGGAGCGTCCTTCGGCGTCGCCATCTCCGCCACGATCTATACCGCCATTGCTGGCAATCCCGAGGGCGTAAGCTGGATCCAGGGCGTGATCACCTTCGTCGGCAATCAGGAAAACCTGGCCTCGCGCGAGGCGGCATTCTTTGCGCTGCTGGCCAATCTGGTGATGGTGGCCGCGGCCGTTCTGTCCATCGTGATCACCGTGCCCAAGGGTAGATCCGTCCTACGCGACTGACCCGGACCCCATGCAGCCGTCGCGATGATCCCGTCGAGACGACGGGCCGCTCGCGGCTCCGGCAGGAAAGCACCGTCCTGCCTCCATTTTGCATCGGCATTTTGTCTGTCAGCTCAGGCACATAGCGCCTTAGTTTGGTGACATTTGTCGTCTCCGAGGACAGTGGCGCCCGCGCCATTTCCAGAGTTCCCTAAGCCGCGCCCTCAATCGCTGATTTTGAGGGCCAGAGGAGGTCAATGATGTTTTCTCTCAGGTTCTGTTCATCCTGTGCAGGGCCACGTCCTCGAGCCGCAATTCGGTGCCCATGGTGCCGGCGCGACTACGATGTTGCGCGAAGCATGCCGGAGCATCTCTTCGAATCGCTACGCGGAGAGAAAAGGTCGACATCGATCGAGTGTGGCAACGTCGAATAGGCGCCTATGACACACACCATCCCCGGCTCGGAAAAGGGCCGGGGATTGCGGCTCTCATCCGTATTGGGCCGGCCAGCAATAAGCCGAAGGGCGTGTTTGGGACCTTTTGAACACCTCCCCATAGCCAAGATGACAGCCCGCTCGCCAGGGGGCGCACGAGCAGAACAACCCAGCCGGACAACTTATTTGACGACTTTTCCGCGGGACAGGCGCAAATGTTTGAAAGGTCTGGCACGCCCAAGGGGAATCGAACCCCTGTTTGCGCCGTGAGAGGGCGCCGTCCTGACCGCTAGACGATGGGCGCGTGAGACTTGCGCCATATAGGCGAGCCTTCTGGAAAACGCAACCGGGATTGTTGCTTCCTGCCACGATGTTTTTCGCTGTGGCCGAAAAGCCTCGCTATCAGCGCCGCGGCTCGATCAGATCCCAAAGGTTGCCGTCAAGATCGGCGAATACGGCAACCGAGCCATAGGCCTCGTGTCGCGGCGCCTCGCGGAACTCCACGCCGGCCGCCTGCATCGCCGCATGGTCGCGCGCGAAATCATCGGTTTCCAGGAACAGAAACACGCGGCCGCCGGCCTGGTCACCGATTCGCGCAAGCTCGGCCTCGTCCTTGGCCTGGGCGAGCAGCAGGCGCGCGCCGTTGCCGGCGGCAGGCCCCACCGTCACCCAGCGCTTGCCGGCGCCGAGATCGACATTCTCCAGGAGCTCGAAACCGAGCTTTTCGACATACCAGGCGACCGCCTCGTCGTAGCCGCGAACCACGAGCGACACGGTCGCGACCTTGCGGGCCGGCGCGTTCATTACTGCGTCACCGTAAAACGGCCGATCATGCGGCGCTCGGCGAAGTCGTACAGGAAAATGGCGCGGCTGCCGTCGGCAAGCTCGACATCGATGGAGATGCGGTTGCCCGAAAGCGACTGCGAGACGATTTTCGCGCCTGCCGGCAGCGCGATATCGCCCGACAGGAAGGCGCCTTCGGCCGGCGACGGCACGCCGATGCTAGTCGAAACGGGCACGTCGGGCTTGTGGCTGCGTTTGTAGACAATCGCGGCCACTACCGCCATAAGGGCGATCAGCAGCACCCCGAGATTGATGGCCATGAAGCGTATGAGCTTACGGCGGACGCTTTCGACCGCGGGGTCGAGCGGCTTTTCGTCGTCGTCATCATTCAGGTGCGGCGATGCCATTTCCATACGGTTCCGGATTGTTGAAGCACAATGAACGACCC
>JAEVYR010000127.1 GCA_023392645.1 Chloroflexota bacterium
CGCCGCGGGCAATGGCCAGCAAACACGTCCGGGTCTACGGGGCAGGTTCCGCCTGGGCGCGCGCCGAAGACCGCACCTGTGGGATCGCGGCGACGATGAGCTGCATCAGTGCGACCGTGGCGAGCCCGAAGAAGACGCCGCCGATGGTATCGGTCGGCCAGTGCGCCCCGACCCACACGCGTGAGAACAGCGCGATCGCGGTCCCCAGCACCGCGACGGCGATACTCGCGCCCCTCACCCATCGCGGCGCATCGAGCGCATGCGCGAACAACATGAACATCACCATCATGATCGTCGCCGTATAGGCGTGACCACTGGGATAGCCGAAGGTGTGCGACACGAGCGACGGGTCCGGCTGGTGCTCGATTCCGGGCCGCGGGCTTTCGAAGATCGGCTTCAGCACCTGCCCGGCCAGGCGCAGCACGATCACGACCGCCATCTGAACCATGAACACCCTGAGCTTGAACAGCGCGGCGGCGGTGGTGATGAGCCCCACCGCGAGCACGAGCGCACCCGCCGTGCCGAAGGCGGCGTTCGAGAGCCGCACGACGAGATCGAGCCCCGGCAGATCACCCTGCTGGATCGTTTCGAGCACCCTGACGTCGACGGCCAGCACGTTGTCGCCGGCCGCCACAATGCCCATCAGCACGCCGAGCGTCGCGAAGATCGCCAGCACCATCAGGCTGGCGCGTCGCGTCGCCAGGGTGTGGCGGTCAGTGTCCGGTGCGCTCATGGGTGGTGACATGACCTTCGGCGTCGACCGTCATCGCGAGATCGGCCATGTCGATGAACAAGCCATGATCGACGACGCCGGTGACGAGCTTGATCCGGGTCGCCAGCGAACGCGGGTCGTCGATGCCGCCGGTCTGACAGTCGACGATGTAGTGCCCGCCGTCGGTGACGAACGGCTTCCCGTCCTCGCCCATGCGCAGCTCCGGCCGCAGGCCGAACCGTTCCAGCTCGCGCGCGGTGTGCTTCCACCCCATCGGCACGATCTCGACCGGCAGCGGCAGCCGGGTACCGAGCACGTCAACCAGCTTTTCGGCGGTGGCGATGATGATGTAGCGGTCGGCCCGCCGCGCCACCAGCTTTTCGAACAACAGCGCGCCGCCGCGGCCCTTGACCACGTTGAGGTCCGGCGCGATCTCGTCGGCGCCGTCGACGCAGAGGTCGATCGCGTCGACCTCGTTCAGCTGGGTCAGCGGGATGTCGAGGCTCCTGGCGAGCTCCTCGGTTTCAACCGAGGTCGCCACCCCGGTGATCGACAGGCCCCCGGCGACGCGATCGCCGAGCGCCCGCACGAACGCCGAAGCCGTCGATCCGGTGCCGAGCCCGACCACCGAGCCGGGTTTGACCTCGCCGGCCGCCTGAGCGCCGATCCGGTCGAGTCGCGCCGTCCCCTGCATGCCTCACCCCTTCTCAAGCCGCGATGCCGCCGCCGCGTCGACCAGCCACCGCAGGTGTCCATCGACCGGCCGGATGGCCTGGCTGGGCAATGAGTCAACATCGACCGGGCCATCGAGCACCTTGTGCAGCGTATCGGCCTTGCCCTCACCGGTCACGAGGAAGATCACCTCGCGGGCATTATCGATCAGCGGCGGGGTGAACGTCAGGCGGGTCGTGTCGAGTTTCGGCACGGGGTTCGCAACGCAGAGGCGCTGCGTCTCGTGAATCGCTTTGGTAGCGGGAAAGAGCGAGGCCGTGTGCCCGTCGTCGCCCATGCCGAGGAAGATCAAGTCGAACACCGGGGTCTCATCCATCGCGCCCGTGACGATGCGAACGGTCGCCTCGTAGGCCTCCGCGGCGTCGACCGGGTCGTCGAGCTGTGTCGGCCAGGGATGGTAGTGCTCTTCCGGCAGGTTGACATCGTTGATGAAGCCGCGCAGCGCCTCGCCGGCGTTGCTGGCCTCGTCCTCGAGCGGCACCCACCGCTCGTCACCCCAGAAGAGGTGGAGGATATCCCAATGGAAGCGACGGTAGAAGTGCGGGTCCTTGAACAGCTCGAACATTTGCTTGGGCGTCGAGCCGCCGGAGAGCGCCACGAAGGCGGGCGAGCGGCGGTGCATCGCGCGAAGCGCCGTGACCGCGACCTCCTCGACCGCGAGGAAGGCGACTTCGCTCGCGCTTTCGGCGACCGTCACCTGGCCGCGCTCTCCGTAATCGATCGTGCGTCGCATGAATACCTCCGGGCATGCTCGTCGTGCCGGCGCTGTACCGGCGGCGCGAAAGGCCGGCACAGGGCCGGCACAGCGTCACTCCGGGATGAGGTGGACGACCCAGCGGACCGCCTCCTCGTAGAACTCGTCCGGTCCGAACCGCTGCAGCTCCTGGCCGATCATGGTGCCGCTGTCCGGCCGCTGCGAATAGACCATCCGGCTCACGGACGGGTTGTCGGGCGTCTCGCTGGTGGTGACGATGTCGTCGCCATCGGTGCGCTCGACCACGAAGGTGCCGGGCGCGTCCCCGGTAGCGACGACGGTCACCCGGCGCAGCGAAAACCGCGCCTGCGGGCTGGTATCGGGCACCAGATGCAGCTCGACATCGCGGCCGCGACCCGCATCGCTGCTGCCTCGCAGCGGCGCCCAGAATCCGCCCCGCTTCTGCCGCTCCAGCGGATCGATCACCTCCCAGCCGAGCCGGCTCCCGAGCCATCCGGCCATCATCAACGCCGCCGCCAGGCCGGACGAGCCGTCCTGCCGCGTCTCGGCGTAGTGAATCGTCACCTGGTCGATCGTGCCCAGCGACCGCTGCACGTCGGTGGGGTCGAAGAACTGCGCGATCAACTCGCGCCACGTCCCGAGCCGCAGCCAGGTGAAATCGCCAACGATCAGCGAGCCAGTCCCCTCAACGATCACCGTGCGCAGCGCCGCCAGCGAGCCGATCTCGCGGCCGAGATGGGCGGTGTCAACGATGAGCCGGT
Organism: Chloroflexota bacterium; assembly: GCA_023392645.1. Taxonomy (GTDB): domain Bacteria; phylum Chloroflexota; class Chloroflexia; order Thermomicrobiales; family UBA6265; genus JACCVC01. The sequence goes on from JAEVYR010000127.1 coordinate 2,921, forward strand.
CGACCACGGGCAGCAGGTCCTGGAACAACGAGCTGCTGGCGAAATCGCCTCCGGGCCACCAGAGGAAATCCGTCAGGTCGGCCGCCAGCAGCGGAGTCACGAGGCTGGCGAGGTGCCCGATCTCGCGGCGATCGGCGCCGATGGTGATGACCTCGAAGCGCAGGTTGGCCTCGTCCTTGTCGCCGATCTGCTCCTTCAGCTCGACGCGCACGTCGTACCGCGGCCCGGTGACCTCGCCCTCCTGGTCGCGGCCGTCGTACGTGATCAGGATGATCGTGCGAGACGGCAGGAAATCGCGCAGGCCGGCGATGGTCTCCTGGATCAGGTTCACCTCGCGCATGTCGTTGGCGACGGCAATCAGGTTGAGCGTATTGGCGCGCATCAGCCCGCCGCCACCGAAATGCGGCTCGGCGACCATCTCTCCCGGCGCGTCGCCGCCGTGCGGCGGCCCGCCGAGCTGCGACCAGAGCTGGTTCAGCTCGTCGTGAATCGTTCCGGTGTCCAGCGTGTCGGACTGCCATGCCGCCGCGAGGACGGGTTTGGTGACTGGAATCTGTGCCATAG
>JAEVYR010000124.1 GCA_023392645.1 Chloroflexota bacterium
GATCTCTTCCCACTTGGCGGCGGCGTTGTCCAGCGCTTCCTGAGGCGAAAGCTCGCCCGCGACGGCGCGGGTCCACTCGTCCTCGGCCGCGATCCAGTACTCGCCCTGACCCGGGATGCGCAAATCCACGATCCGGTTCGGGTGGCTGTACGACTCGGCGATCGAGTCGAGGTATTCCTGCGCGTCGGCTTCCGGGAACCCGGCGATGGTCCAGTCGGCCGCGTTGAAGTGGCTCTCCCGCGACGGGTTCATGCCCGACGGGTAGATGTTCATCCAGAGCGTGATATCGCGCGAGGTGAGGTGCTTGACGAGGTCCCACGCGGCGTCGGAGACGCCACGCTCACTGGCGGCGTTGCTGACGTAGAGACCCCAGCCCAGGAACGCCAGGTATGGCGCGTAGTTGTTGCCCTCGATCGTGTCCCACTCGCCGGTGCCGTAGTTGTAGACGTCGGGCGAGCCGGGCAGGATGCTGAAGCCGACCTTGTCCTGCACGATCGACTGGTCCGACGAGTACTCGTTGGAGCCGATATCGGCCCACCAGTGGGCCATCGTGCCGGTGCCGGAGAGGAAATCGCCGAGCGTCTTGAGCAGGTCGGCGTTTTGCTGGTCGGGCGGCGCGTAGGGCATCGCGTCGATCATGTCCTGGAGCGCGCGGACGAAGGCCGGGCTGTTGATCTTCGGCTTCATCGTTTCCGGCTCGAAGAAGAAGGCCGGGTCGTCGGGGTGCTTGGCGTAGGCGCTGGCGCGGCTGAAATAGAAGTAGGTGCCGACGCCGCCGGCGCGGGCGAGCGGGTCCAGGATGCCGTAGGTCGGCATGCCGTCGGGATCGCTCTTGCCGTCCAGGAACTTCGAGTAGGCCTGCACCTGCTGCCACGTCTGCGGCGGCCCCCACTCCCCTTCACCACCGTTGGACGCCCACTCGGCGGCGAGGTCCTCGCTCGCGAAGACATCCTTGCGGTAGTTCATGTGGTGCATGTCACCGTCGACCGATGCGCCGTAGGTGACGCCGTCCCAGGTGCGCGTCGGGCCCTGCAGGTAGGCGACGATGTCATCCTTGTCATACTCGGGCGCGTTCATCACGGCGTCGGGCATCGGCTGGAAGTAGCCGCCGCCGAGCATCTCGCCCTCCCAGCCGCCGGAGCCTTCGAGAATGTCGAACTCGACGTTGCCGGAGGCGAGCGACTGCGACATCTTCGGGTAGGAGTCGGCCTGGGTGACCTCGATCCACTCGATCTCGGCGCCCGTCGCCTCTTCCCACGCCCGGCTCAGCGGACGGAAGACGTTGACGTGGAAGCCGGCGTTGCTGAGCCCCTGGAAGACGACTTTCTGGCCGGTGAATTTGCCCTGATTTTCAGTGTTGAGCACCAGCTCGCCGACGCGTTCCATGTCGGATTCGCTGGGGCTGCCGCCAGGTCCGGGAATCGCCAGGATTTCGTCCTTGACGCTGTCCTGCGCGAGGGCTCGGCTCATGCTCAGGCGCGGGAGGCCGAGCCCGGCGAGCGCCGCGGCTCCAGCTCCCTGCATCACCTTGCGGCGACTGGCTCGACGACGAAGCGCGCGGGAGGAGAAAGAAGAGGCCACGAAGATCATCCTTTCGATCAGCCGTCGCCCTCGCTGAGACCTCGAAGATATCCTCCGGATCGATGCGGTCGTTCATCCACGACAAGCATCGGTCCACCGGCCGGCGAGCTCCGCCAGCTCTTTTGGGTCCCATAGAGCCTCTTCACTATACATGAGGATCGCCGACCTGCAGAGGGTCGCTGCAGCCAATGGCGATCCGGGGACGTAGCGCGCGATCGCGTCAGGCCGCGTCACGCCCCGGTGGGCGGGTGGGTTCGTGGGCAGTTGCGGCCTCGCGGGATACCTTGCGCGACCGTCGCGGCGCATGCGACTGCGTCAATTGCGTAATTCGGTCGCACGCCGCAGGATCGTGCGTCTTGCCGATGCGGGTGGCTACCAGACTCCGTAGGATCGAGCTGGGTTCGGAACGAACGACAGCTCGAGACCACGGAGGTTCGCCATGCTCACGTATCTGCCCCTCTCCGACGATCGCCCGCCGATCGATGCTCGCCTGGTGCGGCGGATGATCGCCACCATGCTCGCCGGCATCCTGGTGTTCCTGTCGTCGACGTTCGCGAGCGCCGGCACGCTGGCGCCGATGGTGGATGCCGGCGGTGGCGGCGGTGGCGGAAGTGTCTCCATTTCCGACATGCTGCGCGGCGAGTACAGCCCCGTCGACGTCACGCAGGAGATCGTCGTCACCGAGGTCCAGGGCACGATGACCGTCGCCGAGATGCTCCGCGGTGACCTGAGCCCGATCGTGACCGACATCGTGTGATACGGTGCGAGGCGTGACATCCGCGGATCATGATCGGAGCGCCGTCGCCCATGCCTCGTCCACACCTCACCTCGCTGACCCGCCGGCGGCTGATCGGCGGGTCGGCCGTCCTGGCCGCCGGCTTTGCGATCGGAGATGTCATCGCCCAGACGCCGGTCGCGTCGCCCGTCGCCGGGGACGCGGATCACGCGGCGCTGGTCGACGCCAACTGGCTCGCGGGTCATCTCGACGATCCCGATCGCCTCCCCATCGCGCTGATGCCGGAGGCCGATTTCGAGCAGGCACACATCCCGGGATCGTTCCGGATCGACTGGCCGGATCTGGAGGTGGTCGATACCTCCGATGCCGGGATCGCGGCGTGGGAGAAGACGGTCCGCGAGCATATCGGCGACCTGCATGTCGTTCCGGAAAGCAAGGTTGTTGTCTACGACAACGGGACGCTATTCGCCGCGCGACTGTGGTGGGTGCTGCGGTATCTCGGGCACTTGGATGTGTCCGTGCTCGACGGCGGGCTGCCGGCCTGGCAGGCGGCGGGCGAGAAGACGGATACCGGCCCAGTCGTGATGACACTGGAGAAGCGCCCGCCGTACGCCGGCGCGGCGACCCCCGACCTGCTCGCCCAGCACGGCGAGGTGCTGGCGGCGATCGGGGATCCCGGGGTTGCGTTCATCGATGCCCGCACGGCGGAGGAGTACGCGAAGGGTCACATCCCCGGCGCGGTGAATGTGAACTACCCGGAGAATGCGTCTGGAGACCCGCTTCGGTGGAAACCTGCGGACGAGCTGCGCCGGATATACGCGGCGGCCGGGGTGACGCCGGAGCTGACGGTGATCCCGTACTGCTCATCGGGCGTGCGCTCGGCGGTGACGGCGTTCACGCTGGCGCTGATCGGATACCCCCGCGTCGCGCTCTACACGGGATCGTGGAACGAGTGGAGCCAGCTCGCCGACGCCCCGGTCGTGACCGGTAGCGAACCGTGATCGCGGGCGGTGAACCGCGAGCCGGGTGATTCCCGGGGATGACGGCTTTTCGCCGGGGCCGCCACAGAAACCGCAATCCGTATCGATCGCCGAGGCGCTCATGCGGATTCGCGATCAGGCGTTCTCACCCGCGGGGAACCGGTTGGCGGCGCTTGCCACGCCGGGCGTGCCGGAGGCTTCCAGTC
>JAEVYR010000010.1 GCA_023392645.1 Chloroflexota bacterium
GGTTACCGTCGATCTCGACGCCTACCTCGAGCAGCGGTCGCGCGGCATCGTCGTGGCGACCGAGCCGGTTGAGCACGACGGCCAGGCGATGGAGATGGCGCGACTGGTGCGCGAGATTATCGTCTCCGAGTTGCGCGCGATGACCGATCTGCCGCCCGACGAGGCGATCGGACGGGCGTTCGCCGCCGCGAACGGCATGGTGTTCGACGAGGCCCACAGCAGTCCGACGCGCGGCTACGATCGCAAGATCCTGGTGGGCGCGACGGCGATGGTACTTGAGGGGCATCGCTGCACCATCGGTCACGTGCCGCCCGGCCAGATGACCTTGATCGAAGACGGGCTCGCCTATTCCGTCCCGGACCTCGCCACCTGGCTGCCCGGGTATGCGCCTCCCGACGATGCCCCGCCCCCACCAGAGCCACTTGGCTATACCTCGTGGACGGCGCCGATCCTGGCGGAAACCCAGCTTGGCGACGGTGACGTGGTGATGATCTGCACCGCCTCGCTGGCGGAGTCGCTCGCGCTCGACGTCAGCGACACTGGCGTGCGTTTGCAGGATCTCTCCGGTTATCACGGCCGCTCGCCCGATTCCGCGCTGGATGTCTTCAAGGGGCTGCTGATCGCGGATCGGATCGAGGACGGCGCCGCGGTCGTGCTCGGCTTCCCGCCACGCCCCGGCTCGTTCGGCGTGGTGACGATGGCCGATGTCGGCTGGCGCATCGGCGAGCGCCGCCGTCGCGCGCGGGCGCAGGTGCGCAGTCTCCTCCCGGGCCCGGTGAAGACCTTCGCCAGCGCGCTGCCGGCCCGGGTGCGCGGCGGCGAGCCGAATGGCCACGACCACCTGCCCGACAATGACCCGGAATCGCTGTCGCGTTGGCGCGGTATCCGGCCGCGCGCGTTGCGGCGACGCGGCGCGCAAAGCTGGCAGCAACCGTCGGTGACGAAGCAGTACGGCGTGACGATGACGCACGGGGTGCAGGTCCACCGCACGGTGAGCATGGATCGCGGCGACCCGACCTGGCGGACGCACCTGCCGCGTATCCCGATCGCCGGTCCCATCCTCGCGCTGGTGGTGCTCGCCTTGCTGGGTCTGCTGGCGTTCGGCGTCTGGTCAGCCTGGCCCGACCGCGAGGTCAGGCCCGTGGCGTATTCCGAGGAGCTTTCGCAGGCCGACCAATACATTCTCCTGGCGCGGGACAGCAGTGACCCCGACAGCACGCGCCAGGCGCTCGATCTCGCGCAGGCATCGCTGGATGGCGCTCGCGCAGATGGAGCGCCGACGAGCGAGCTGGCGCCACGACAAGCGGCGATCACCAACCATCGCGACGAGGTCGACAACGTGTTGCGGCTCGACAACCTGGTGCGCGTCGGCACGCTTCCGGACGATCTTCAGGGCGGCGGCACGAAAGCGCAGTTGACCGGCAGTGGGCTCTTTCTCGTCAACGGCGGACTGTACCAAATCCGCACCGATGAGCGGCAGATTGTGCCGATTTTGGAAACCGGCGATACCGCCGGGTCGGCCGAGGTTGGCGAGCTCTACGGGATCGCGCGTGATGCCGAGGGCCTGCACGTGACCGACGGGTCCACCGTGTTCACGCTCCAGACCGATGCCACGTGGAAGCCGGTCAAACTGGGGGATATCAACGACCTCGGCCGCTGGAAACCGGGCCCGGTGGGCGCGTTTGGCGGTAGCGTGTACATCCTCGAAACCGAGTTTCGCAACATCTATCGCTTCGATACCACCGAGGGTGACACCGCGGAGCCGACCGACTGGGTGCTGGCATCGGTGCGGCCCGACCTGGTACGCGCGGTCGACATGGCGATCGATCGCAACATCTACGTGCTCATCGACAACAAGGAATCGCCGGACGAGGTGTTCCTCTACGAGCGCGGCGACCTCGCGGATCGTTACGTCGTGCCCTACGCGGATGACACCACGCCGGAGGTGCTGCTGATCGGCGGGGCGACGCAGCTCATCTACGTCGCGGTCACCGACGAGGACGGCGGCGGCAAGGTGGTCGTCTTCGATCCCGAATCGGGCGAGGCGTGGCAACTGATGGTGCCGGCCGACTTCTCGGGTTCCGATGCGGGCGTGGCCGAACCGTTCGACGGACTGCAGGACATCGCGATTGACGAGGACAGCGGTACGCTCTACCTCGTCAACGACGATGCCGTCTGGACCGCGCAGTACCAGTTGCCGGTCGAGCCGAACGCGACACCCGAGGCGCTCGCCACACCGGAGGCGTGACAGAGCGCGATCGGCGAGCGCAAAAGAACCGCCCTTCAGGCCAGTCAATCGGCCTGAAGGGCGGTTCTTTTGCTGGCGGCGCGCGAGGCTACTCGAAGTACTTCGCGTTGATCAGCTTGAACGGCTCGTACTCTTCCGGGAGGTCGTCCTCGAAGTAGATCGCCTCGACCGGGCAGACCTCGGCGCAAACGCCGCAATCGATGCACTCCGCCGGGTTGATGTAATACTGCTCGGCATCGTCATCGGAATGAATGCAGTCGACCGGACAGACTTCGACACAGGACGCGTCCTTGGTCCCGATGCACGGCTGCGCAATGACATAGGTCACGGCTTGCTCCTTCCCCGAATAGGGAATATCGGTTGGGTGATGGGACAAGTCTGGGCTCGCTGCCATCCGGAATCGCTCGTCACTGACGAACTTGCGAGCAATTCCGAGTATAACAACCGGAGCCGGCGTTGCAATCGTCCGGCGGCCGCGCGCGGGAGTGCTGGGGGAATCGATGCCGTATCGCCGGGCGATATTCGTGCGCGGGACACAGAACGAGACCGGGAATTTGGCGCGAACGCACCGGGCGGACGCGCGCGCTCGGTGCATGGCCATTGCATCGAATGGATCGACGACCCGCTGAGCATCGGGCCGAATGGAAGGGGTGAGTGCCCTCTCAACCAGCCCGAGAGCGGCCTGACGCGGGCATACCAACGATAATCCGGATTCGACATGACCATCGAAAGGAACGCAACCATGCAGGAAGGCCATATCTCGACGGTGCTGGGCATGACCGAAGACGAGCTCTACCAGTACCTGGACGAGCTGTTGCACGAGGAGGCGGCCGAAGCCGCGGCCGAGTCCGGCAAGCCGGTCGATGAGGAGCTGGAGAGTCCCGGCTTCCAGGCGGTCGGGGCCGCGGCGACCTATGCGATCAAGCTCATCGACGCCAACAACGCGTTCATCACTCGGCAGCTCCTTGACGCCGGCCTGCTGGCTCCCGCTGACGAGGAGTAAAGGCCGGTCCGACCGGCCCGCACCATCGCCGGGGCGGGGCTGCGAAGCGGCCGCCCGCCGGGGGAAACAACGAGGGAGGGCACAAGGCCCTCCCATACGACGGCGGCAAAACCGGTTCTACCCCCGGAAGCGGAGGTCCTTCCACGGATCCGGCATCTGCTTGACGGGCACCTCGATCAGCGTCGGCTCGTCGGCGGCGATCGCCTCACGGAGCTGGGTCTGCAACGCCTCCGGCGATTCCGCCCGGCGGCCGGTCACGCCGAACGACTCGGCCAGCTTCACGTAATCCGGGTTTTGCAGGTGGCTGGCGATCGTGCGGCCGTCGAACGACACCTGCTGGATGCGGCGCACATTGCCGTAGGCACTGTCGTTGAAGACGATCGCGATCGTGCCGATCTGATGCAGCGCCATCGTCGCCAGCTCGTTCAGCGCGAATCCGAAGCCGCCGTCGCCGTTGATCGAGACGACCACCTTGTCCGGGTTGCCCACCTTCACGCCAAGCGAGGTCGGGAACCCCCAGCCGAGCGTGCCCTGGTAGCCGGGCGTGAGGTAGGTGCGCGGTTGGTAGGTCGGAAAGCCCAGGTTGCCCCAGTAGGCGATCTGGGTCATCTCGCCGACGAAGATGCCGTCGTCCGGCAGCTCGTTGCGGATCGCCCAGGCGTAGGCGGCCTGCGGGTCGATCGCGTCGAGAGCGTCGCGCGAGCGCTGCTTGACGGCCATCAGCTCGCCTTCCCGCGAGTCGCGCTTGCGATTGTGCGCGGCGACGCGGTCGGCGAGTGCCGCGAGTCCGGCCTTCGCGTCGGCGACGATGCCGACGGTGAGGTCGTAGTTGCGGCCGACCTCTTCCGGGTCGATGTCCATCTGGATCGCCGTGCGACCCGGCTTGAGCCCCCATGGATAGGTGGCCGGCTCGATCATGCGGGTCCCGACGCAGAAGACGACGTCGGCGTCCTGGATCAGCTCCATCCCCGCCAGCGAGTTCTGGCCGAGGTAGTGTCGGTCGGAAACCGCGCCGCGACCGTTCGAGCTCATCACCACCGGCGCCTGGAGCAGCTCGGCCAGCGTGAACAGCTCGTCCCATGCCTCCGAGTTGAGCACGCCGCCGCCGGAGTAGATCAGCGGCTTCTCGGCATTGCCCAGCAGCTTCGCGGCTTCCTCGATCTTGTCGGGATCGCCGGCGGGTCGCTCGCGCTCCGGCGCGGCGTCCAGCAGCGCCACATCAGCCTCGGCGAAGAGCGTATCCGGCGGGATCTCGATCTCGACCGGGCGAGTGCGACCGTCCCACAGCGCGCGGATGGCGCGGTCGACGAGACCCGGAATCGCCTCAGGCTCGACAGCGCGCTCGGCGTGCTTGGCGACGGAGCGGACCATCTCGAGCTGGTTCGGGATTTCGTGAAGCATGCCGCGGCCGACACCGATCAGGTCGGACTGGATTTGTCCGGTGACGGCCAATACCGGCGCGTTGCAGGCGTAGGCGGTCGAGAGGGCGGCGGTGGCGTTGAGCAGGCCCGGTCCCGGCACGACGAGGCAAGTGCCGATTTTGCCCGTAGTGCGGGCGTAGCCGTCGGCCATGTAGGCCGTGGTCTGCTCGTGGCGCGGGTGGATCACCCGTACGTCGCCGCGCTGCTGCGCGTCGTAGAGCGCGTCGAAGGCGCCATCGAGCTGCACGCCCGGCAGCCCGAAAATCGTATCGATCCCCTGTCGCAGCAGGGAGGCGACGAGTGCCTGCCCCCCGGTCATCGGCCGCGCGCCGCTGGGCGCCTCCGCCGTCCGATCCTTGACCTCAACCACGTCGTCGTTCCTTCCCGAGCATGACCCCGCTAGCCAAAGTGTCCGGTTGGCAGTTGGGGAAGACCGCGCATGTCAATCCTCCAGAATTGTACTCGGAGTGCAGGGCGCCGGATAGGGAGTTGGGCGGCGTGTTGGAACGGCGTGCCACCAGCCAGCCGCCACGCGTCGGTTTGCTCAGCGTGACGGTCGTTTCCGGGCGTCGGTTGGCGGGACAGGCATCTCCGATTACGACACCCAGTACCAGCTCGAGAACTGCATCGCCAGCAGCGCCATCAGGATCGCCGAGGCGGTCGCCAGGGCGATCCCCGCCGTGCGGTTGCGAACCAGCAGCGCGATCACGACGAAGAGCGGGAACATCGGCAGCACGAAGCGCGGCATCGACATCAGCGGGTGGACCGAGCTCGGGCTGAACAACGGCACAATCAGTGGCGGCAGCACCAGCGCGAAGTAGTAGAGCGGCAGGCGCCGAATCGCGATCAGCACCAGCGCGAACGCGCCGATCGTCACCAGCAGCTCCAGCCAGTCGCCGCGGGCGAAGACATCGCGAAACCCTGGCGATGTGATCGTGCCCCACGTGGGCGAATCGAGCAGCATGTCGACCCAGCTCCAGTCGACACCCGGATGCACCTGTGGCTGGTCGACATTCGGCACCTGAGCCGTGCAGCCGACGGTGGCGCATCTGAACGTTTCCCACGGCGTCGCCGGAAAGCGGTACCACTGCCACTGGACGTCGATCCAGTCGAAGAACTTCATGCCGGCGGTAGTCAGGTGCCAGCCGAAGATGAGCGGTCCCAGCGCCGGCAGCGCCGCCGGGAAGATGTTCGGGAACCAGCGCCGCACGTCCCAGCCGTACTGCTGCAGGAACAGGATGCCCATCGGCGCCAGCAGCATCACGCCGGCCGAGCGGGTCAGCGCCGCGAGGAGCCCGACGAGACCGGCCAGCCACCAGTTGCCCTGCCGCGCGGCGAGCAGGCAGCCGGCGGTGAGCAGCAGGAAGAGCGATTCGGTGTAGACGGCGTTGAAGAAGAACGCGGTCGGGAAGAGCGCCAGCGCCCACAGCGTGCGCCGGGCGATGGGGGCGTCGAAAGCGAGGGAAACGAGCCGGTAGAGCAGCAAAAGCGCCCCGAAAAACGCGGCGAGGGAGATCAGGTAGCCGACCGACTCCGGCGAGATGCCGGACAGATCGCTGCCCCAGCGCATGAGCCAGGGATAGAGCGGCCAGAAGGCGACCTTGGCGAGAAACCCTCCCACCGGCTCATACCCCTCGACGGCGATCAGGCGATACCAGGAGCCGTCCCAGACGCGCATCGGCTCGACCAGCCAATGCGCCAGCCCGGTCATGGGTTCGAGCGGCACACCGTAGGCCCAGCTCGCGCCCGAGGTGCCGCCCTGAAGCGGGGGACGGGTTGTGCCGTAGATGAACGCGAGCGTCGCCGGGATTTGCGCGATCGCCCAGTGCACGGCGAACACCAGCAGCGGGAAGGTCCAGAGGTCCTTCGGCGGCTTGCAACTCCGGCGCGTCGAGACCGGTCGGGCCGCCGTCTGTTCGATGGTGTCGGTCGCCATGCAGGTGCTCTCGCTGCGCGGTGGAGGTCGATCGGCGGCGCCGCGCGTGGCAGTCACACGGTGGCCAGGGGCAATGATGCCACAAGGTCATGTCGTGGCAGTGGCACGCGCCATGCGTGGCGCACCTCCATACGGAACGCAGGAAAGGAGTGCCCGGGGCCACGTTGCCGGGCGGGAGGTTCGCCATGAACGTCAAGGAATTGGTCGGAATGACGGTGTTCGCGATCGAGGGTGGGCGCAATGTCGGCACTGTCGATCGGCTCTTCTTCTCGCCTGACGACATGCGGATCACCGATCTCGTGGTGTCGCGCGGAACGGCGGTCCTGGAGGAGCCCGAGCCGCAGCGGGTGCTGCCGACCGAGCGCATCAAATCCGTCGGCAGGGACGCGATCACGATCGATTCGGAGGATCAGCTCGATGTGACCCCCGACGGCGAGGGGCCGGCCGGCCGGGTGGCGTTCGACGAGATCGAGCGAGAGAAGGTCATCACCGAGAGCGGCGAGGAGATCGGCGACGTCTCGTCGGTCACGTTCAGCGACGCGACCTACATGCTGGAAGCGATCGAGGTGTCGCGCGGGTTTCTGAGCGGGAACGCGGTGATCCCGGTGAACCAGATCCTCTCGGTCGGCGAGGACGTGATCGTGGTGAAGGACACCGCGCTCGAAGCCTACTCGGGCAAGGGCGAGCTGTATCACGAGGTCGACGAGACGGACCCCTCCGAGGACGATGCCGACAAGGATCGCAACAGCATCGCGCTATAGGAGCCTGCGTCGATCCGGCCCGGTAGCCTCGCCCAGTGAATGGGCGAGGTTCGTCGCTGGCACCGACACCTGATCTGCCTCGCTGCCAACATTGGACTGCAACGCTACTCCACCAGCGCGGCGTCGCCGGTGATGACCTGCACGTCGCTTGAGCCGTCCTCCTGCTGGACGACCTGCCAGATCGTGTCGAACACCGGCGACTGCTGCACGTCGTCGACGTGTGAAATCACGAACATCTGCCGGAAGAATTCATGGGAATGCTGCCCGAGCAGCATCAGCACCCGCTCGCGCCGCTCGGCATCCAGCGAGCCGAACACCTCGTCCAGCACCAGGAAGCTCGGCGGGTTCGCCGCCTGGGACCCGATGATCCGCGACAACGCCAACCGCGCCGCCAGCGCGATCGCGTCGCGCTCACCGCCGGAGAAGGTATCCAGCGGAAACTTCTCGTCGGTGTTGTCGAACACCTCGATGCCGTAGTCTTCGCCGAAGACGACCCGGTCGTATTTGCCGTCCGTCATCGCTGAAACGATGTCGCTGGTGATCTCGCTGAGCTGCGGCGTCAGCTTTTGGGCGACGAACTTGTCGAACTCGGAGAACTCCCGGTACATCAGATCGAACTCCTGCAGCTCTCGCCGCTTCGTTTCGGCCTGGGCCGCGATGTCCTTCACCTGCTGCTGGTCCCGCTCAAGCGTCTTGAGCCGGTACTCGACGTCCCGCGCGGCGCGGTCGGCGGCGGTCACGTCGTCGCGGCGCGCTCGCTCGGCCTTGCGAGCTTCCGCCAGCGCCGTGGCGGTTTCCTGCAGCCGGGTGGGGTCATGCCCCACCGCGGCGAGCGCGGTCCTCTGCTCGGCCACCTGTCGGCCCAGCGTGGCAATCGCCTCCGCCACGGTGTCGCGGTCGCGCTCGAGCTGCGGCCGCCGGGCGAGCTCACGGTCGATCTGCTGCACCGCGCCGGCGGCATTCACGGCGGCGTTGTGGCTTTGCGAGATCTCGCGGTAGCGCTCCGGGTCCCAGGCGATGTCGCCCAGCTCGGCGAGCTCGGACTCATGGCGCTGAATCGCCTCCTGAGCATCGACAATCGCGCGCCGAATCATCGCCAGCGGCTCGATCGTGGCATGCAGCGTCCGGCTGTTTGCCACCTCGCGCTCGACGGCGCTGATCTCGTCGGTGCTTGGCGAGGTCGGCAACCCGATCCGCTCCAGCACGTTTCGCAGCGCCGCCTCCTGACCTGCGACCTTTTCCTCCTGTTGTTGAACGTGTTCCCTGCCGCTGGCGAGGCTGGCGCGACCTCTGATGATGCGCTCTTCCTGCGCCTGCAGTCGCGTGAGCGCCTGGTGGAGCGATGTGAGCTCCGCTTCGGCGTCGGCGGTGGTTTTTCTGGCTGCGGCAATCCCGGTCTGGCAGCGGTCGATCGTTTCGCGCATCCGCTCGATCGTGAACGCGGCCTCGTCATCCGAGAAGGGCCGGCCGCAGGTCGGGCATTCTTCGTCGAAATGCTGGTGCTCCAGCTTGCCGATGAGACCGCGCGCGCGGGATTCCTGCTCGGTGAAGGCCGCGATGCTCGACCGCGCCTCGGCGATGGCCACCTTGGCCGCGTCCTGGCTGGTCTCGACCTTTCGGCGGAGTTCCGTCGTATCCTCGCCGTTCAGCATCTCGCGCAGCCCATCCTGCACCTGTTGGAGGCGGGCCTTGTAGCGACGCAGGGTCTCCTGCTCCTCGTCGAGACGCTTTTTCGACTCGACAGCGCCGGTGAAGAGGCTGAGACGCGCCTCCTTCGCGGCGAGATCGCTGGCCCTGGCGATGGCAGAGAGCCGATCGACCGCATCCACCGGGCGGCGACCGTCAAGCTCCGACCAGCCCCAGCCCGGATCGCCGGTTGCCGACCTGCCGCGCTCGACGATGGCGCGAGCGTCGGCGATGCTCTTGTCCACGGTGTTGCCGCATCCGCGAAGCTCGCCCCGCACGCGCTCGCGCCGCTCGTGGCGCGCCCGTTCGGTGTCGAGGCGTTCTCGCTCGGCGCGCAGCTCCGGCTCGCGGGCTGCGACGCCGGCCAGGCCGGTTCGCTCCGTCTCTCTCGCGTCGAGCGCCTTCAGCTCGCCCGCGATCGTCGCATGCCGCTCCGTCGCATGCGTGGCCTGCGTCTCGAGATGGCGCAGCTCGCCCGCAACCGCGTTGTAGCGGTCGCGCACCTCCTGCAGCCGGGTCATTTCCCGATCGGAATCGGCGGTGGTGGCCTCGGCCTTCGCCACCGCCTCGGTGGCGGCATCGAGCGTCTTCCGCTGGGCGTCCAGCTCCTCGCGCGCCGCCGCGATTTCGGCCGGGAAGTCGCGGTCGCCGGAGCGTGCCTCGTAGAGATCCTGCAGGCCGTCGGCTTCGCTGCGGACCTTCGCGCGATCGTCGCCGATCATCTGCTGTGCCTGCTTGATCGTCTCGTAGCCGAGCAGTTTGCTCACCTCGCGGCGACGCTCGGTCGGCTTCAGGTCGCCAAAAAAGCCCATTTCCTTCTGGCGGGTGAAGAAGGTCGCCACGAAGGCGCTGTGACCGAGCCCGATCAACGTCGTCGAGATGTAGTCGGTGACGTCGCGGGTGCCCTGCACGACCGGGTCGCCGCCGCCCATTTCTGTCATCTTGTAGACGTTCGCCTGGGTGGTGCTGCGCTTGAGGATGCGCTCGACCTCGTAGATCTGCGAACCGTCGACTGTCGTCAGCTCGACCACGACGCGGGCCTCGCCGCCGGAGCCGCGAGGGCGGATGCTCTTGTTCTCGATCGAGCGCGGGTTGTACAGGCACCACTCGATCGCCTCGAAGATCGTCGTCTTGCCGACGCCGTTCGCGCCGATGACGCCGATCGTCGCTTCCTCGGCGATCGGGAAGATGTGCTCGCCGCGGTACTGCTTGTAGTTCTCCAGCGTCAGCCTGGTGATGATCACGCGCCACCACCTTCGGCCTGCGACTCGGCGACGATGCGCTGCGCCTCGTCGAGCGCGCGGGTGCCGCGTTCCAAAAAGGCGGTCGCGAACGCGTCCGAGTAGTGCTCGCCCTTGCGGCTGGCGACGAATTCGGCGAACAGCGTCTTGAGATCGTGCATCCGCAGCGCGGGGTCGAGCTCCGGCGCGACCTCGCCCTGATCGGGTGCGAAGCGCGAGACGGTGAGACTGAACACCGCTTCGCGCGCCTCGCGCTTGAGCCGCCGCTCGACCTCGCGGTAGTCGAGACGGTCGATCTCGCGGATCTGCACCCGGGTCATCGCCTCGGGCATGTCCAGCCGGTCGAGCTGGTCGAGCACGTCCTCGACGATGCCGGCAGGCGTGTGCTGGTCGCCGTAGACGGGATCGAGCAGCGCCATCGGCCGGGCGGGGATGTCGCGGTGCTCCGGAGGCGCCACACTGCCGTCTTCGGCCATGTTGACGATCAGGTAGCCCGGCGTCGCCTCGTAGTCGCCCCAGCCAAAACGCTCTGTCGAGCCGGCATACCACGCGCCGGCGAACGGCGTCATCGAGAGGTGGTAGTGCCCGAGCGCGATGTAGTCCCAGTTCGACTGGAACAGCTCGCTGTCGAGCTCCTGCTCGCCCGGCTCGGTGATCTTGCCCGGCGCCAGCACGCCGGCGGCCATGCCGTGGGTGAGCAGGACGTTCCGCACGCCGGCCTTCGCGAACGGCACCGGGTCGTCGGGATTGGTCAGCGCGCCGTGTGGCAGCGTCTGCACGCGCAGGCCGAGGTCGGCGAAAACGACCTCTTCCTCCTCGTACCCGGCGCTGATGTGGATCTTCGGCAGCGCCACCTCGAGCACGCTGAACACCGAGCCGCCCGCCCGGTAGCGCGGGGTGTCGTGGTTGCCGGCGATCACGACCGCCGGGATGCCGGCGTCCTCGATCCGGCGCATCTGCATCACGAAATGGCGGACGGCGTGCCAGTTGGGACGGCTCTGGTGAAACACGTCGCCGGCATGGAGCACGAGATCGGGCTGCTGGCGCAGGATATCGTCGATTGCGGCGGCGAACGAGCGTTCGACATCGATCGCGCGCTGGTTGCGGCCAGTGAGCGGGTCGTGGTTCGGCAGCGCCCGGTAGCCGAGGTGCGTGTCGCTGATGTGCGCGATGCGAAGGGGCCCGGTCATCGGTTGTAGGCCCCGTATCGCTCGACATTCAGGTTCTTCTGCGTCTGTCGCCATGCCTTGCCGCGATGGTTGCTGTCGCCGCCGTACTCGCGCCGGACCTTCTTCAGCACGCGGTCGATCGCCTCGTCAGAAAGCTCTGCGCAATGGGTCGCGACCTCCGCCCGGGAGGGGCCGAAATCGCTCATCAGCGTTTGCAGCAGGGCGTGGAGCAGGTCGGTCGGGTTGCCACGGGCGTCGCTTTCCTCGCCGGCGAAGACGCGCTGCCCGTCGATGCCGCGAATCGTCGGCGGCATCGGGAAGGTGCCGAACAGTGGCTCGCGGAAGTGGGCATGGCGAATCAGCAGGCGGCCCTTGGGCAGGCCGAGCAGCTCCGATTTCGAGGTCACCGTGATCGAGCGGTAGGCGGCGTTGATGATCTCCTCGTCGCCGACGCGGCCGTAGAGGGACGTGCCGCAGTTGCCGAGAATCTCGCCGTCGACGCGCGAGCGGAACTGCTGCGCGCCGAACAGGACGACGTTGAGGTGCCGCCCGCGCGCGGCGATATCGACCAGGGTGTCCCGCAGCCCGCCCTCGCCGCCGGCCGGGGCGTACTTGTTGAGCTCGTCGACGAAGACGATCAGCTTGGTCACGCCGAGCGTCGATTTCTCCGCCATCTTCCAGACGGCGTTGATGATCGACGTCACCAGCAGCTCGCCGGCGGTCGAGTTCGCCTGTGAGATGTCGATCACCCGCAGCTCCTGGTCGACGAACGGGGAGTCGGAGGTGGGGATCGTCTTCGAGCGGACCTTGCCCCGCGCCAGCAAGCCGCCGAGCTTGTCCTGCATGCCCTTGAAGCGGTTGCGCGCCTTGCGGATCGTGGCCTTGTGGTGTCCCTCCCAGTAGTCCTCGCCGCTCTCGTCGAAATGGTCGTCGATCCGCTTCCAGAGCTTCTCGAGCTCGGCGACCGAGTCGATATTGCGCTCGCGGAGCTCATAGATGAACCCCATCAGCTTGTCGTCGAGATCGCCGTAGCTGAAGATCTTGTGGGGATAGTAGAGCGCGGTTTCCAGCGACCACAGGATCGGGAAGACATTGTCGGTCTCGCCCGGCGCGTGGCGCTCGGTGTTCAGGCGGCTGTAGTCGCCAAAGTTGTCGAGATCGACGAACTCGCCGCGGCCATCCGGTTCGCCGTTCGGTTTGAACGGCGCGAAGATGCGGACGTTGTCGAACGCCTTCGGCTCCAGCCCGAGCGCGTCGTAGGCGTCGAGGTCATCCTTGCCGAGCCCCGGGCTGTTGACGGCGCGGTAGGCGTCGATATGCTCGGCGATGGGTTGGGCTGGCTTGTCGAGCCAGAGCAGGTCTGGCCCCTTGACGTTGAACATCAGCGCCGCGACCGTCTCGCCCTGCTTCCGCATCGTCTGAAAGGCCGAGCTGATCAGGAAGAGGGCATGGCTCGTCTTTGTCGCCAGGCCCGACTGTCCAGTCCAGTTGGCGTGGCCGGCTTCCGGCCCCAACAGGTAGTCGGCGTCGAGGAAGATCGGCGTGCGCTGGAAGCGCGGACGCCCCGCCTCATCCGGTATCGGTTCGCCGGCGGCGTCGCGGTCGTAGTTGCCGTTGGTGTGCATCAGCGCCGGGATCGGGTGACCCGAGTAGTTCTGCACCCCCAGCGCGTACTCGATCGCCTCCTGCGTCGCGAAATAGACCGGGCCGTTGACGACCGGCCGCTTGGAGACGACATCGTCGCGAACGTGCCTCGTCGCCAGCACCTTCGCCTCGAAGACGAGGATTTCCGGCCGCTTCGTCACCGCCTCGTCGGCGATGCCGAGCTCGATGTGGCGATCGAAGTAGTCGTCCAGGAACGACTGCATGTCGGAATAGCGGCGGGCGGCGTCGACCACCGCGATCACCGCCGCCTCTTCGGAGAACCCGACCACGATGTGCCCGACATCGAGCGTGAGCGCGCCATCGTCCGCCCAGAAGTAGAAGACGTGCGATCCAGACGGCTCGCGCT
>JAEVYR010000279.1 GCA_023392645.1 Chloroflexota bacterium
CCGCATCGACCACCGTCAGCGTTGGCGCGATCACCGGTGGGCCGGGCCGCGGCGCGCCGAGCATAATCGCGCCGGTGACGTCGCGCGGCGACGCCTCGATCGCCGCGCCCCAGCGCTCCAGCACGCCAGCGGTGTCGGTGGCGTCGAAGACGAGCTGCGCGAAGCCGACGTTGCCGACCGGGTAGACCTCGAATTCGAACGATGTGACGATGCCGAAGTTCGCGCCCGCGCCCCGCACCGCCCAGAAGAGATCGGTGTTTTCGTCGTCGCTGGCGCGGACGACGGAGCCGTCGGCGAGCACCATCTCGACCGCGCGGAGGTGGTCGATCGTCAGCCCGTGCTTCCGCGCGAGCCAGCCTACCCCACCGGCCGTGGCGAGTCCTCCCACCCCGACGCCTCCGTAGTCGCCCGAGCTGAGTCCCCAGCCGAGCGGCGCCAGTGCCGTGGCGACCTCCATCCAGCGCGCCCCCGGCTCGATTCGCACCCGCCGGGTCGCTTCGTCGAGCACCTCAATCGCGTTCATCCCGCCGAGATCGAGCACGATGCCGCCGTCGTTGGTCGATCGGCCGCTGACGCCGTGCCCGCCGCTGCGGATCGAGAGGGGCACGTCCGGGTTTCGGCGGGCGTAGGCAAGCGCCTCGACCACCTCGGCGATGCTGTTCGGCCGCAGTACCAGCCCCGGCGCGCCACCGCGCATGTACGTCGACCGCACCGTCGAGTAGGCGACATCGCCCGGCTCGACCGCCGACCCGGCCAGTGACTCCGGAATCGCGTCGTAGGCGATCCCCTCGCGCCGTCGCGCCCGCACGTCAGCGCGGCGGACCGGCCGCCCACCGAGCTCTCCCGGCAGGGCGCGTCCGGCGGCTTCGCTCAGCGTCGGGATGACCTCTGCGGCGAAGCGGGTCATCGTCGCCTCGTCGTCGGTCATCAGGATGAAGGTGCCCACGCCGTCCTCGACCACCAGTGGCAGCAGGTCCTCGACCCACGCCTCCGGCGGTCCGTCGAGAAAGCCATGACGGATATCCGTAAAGACGCCGGCGATGTTGACCCGCCGCCGGATCTCGCGCGGATCGCGACCCGCCTCGCGGGCAGCCGCGTCGATGATCCGGTTGCCCTCGCGCAGCCCGCCCGGCTCCATCCGGTCGAGCGTCGGTAGCCAGCCGTCCGCCGTGCGGCCGATCAACCGCAGCATCCGCGGTTTCGTCGCGCCGACCCAGATCGGGATCTCGTGCGCCGGCACCGGCCCGCCCTGCGCCCCGGCGAGGGCGTAGTGCTCGCCCCGGTAGCGGACGGAACTGCCAGCGCCGCCGAGCATCGCCCGGATGACCTCGATCGCCTCGCCGAGCGCATCGACGGCCTCGCCCGGCCGCAGTCGCGGCTGGCCCATCGCCTCGATTGCGTGCCAGAAGGCGCCCGCGCCGAGGCCGAGCTCCAGCCGCCCGCCCGAGATCAGGTCGAGGCTCGCCGCCGACCGCGCCAGTACCGCCGGGTCACGCAGCGGCAGGTTCAGCACGTTGGCGGCAAGGCGGATGCGCTCGGTTCGCCCGGCGACCCACGCCAGCAGCGTCCAGGCGTCGAGGTTTTCCGGCATGTACGGATGGTCCTGGAAGGTGACCAGATCGTAGCCGAGTGACTCGCTGCGAACGGCGAGATCGACGACCGCGTCCGGCGTGTCGCTGCGCGGCGTGATGAAGGTTCCGAATTCGAGCGAGTGACCGTAGTTCACGGGGCATGCTCCCGAAGCGCGAGGGCCGGCCGCGGCCTGCCTGTTGGTTGATGTATCAACAGTATCGCAGGATGGGTGATATATCAACTACACTGGTGTGATGATGAGGCAGACACTTTCCGACCGGCAACGGACCTCCTGGAGCAGCTACCAGCGCATGCGTCTCCGCCTCGCGGAACGGCTCGGCCGTGAGCTGACCCGCGAGACCGGCTTGTCCGAGGCCGACTACGAGATTCTGGCCTACCTGGCGGAGTCGCCGGACGCGCCAGTGCGCGCCCTCGCGCTGCGGTGCGGGCTGGAGTGGGAGAAAAGCCGGCTCTCGCACCAGCTCCGTCGCATGGAGCAGCGCGGGCTGGTGATGCGCGAGCCCTGCGTCGAAGACAATCGCGGCTTCGTCGTCCGGATCACCGACGAGGGCCGCCGTCTGGCGGAGCGGGGGAGGCGCGTTCACGAGGACGCTGTCCACCGGTACGTGTGCGAGACCCTCACCTCGGAACAGCTCGACGCCCTCGGCGAGATCGCAGACGCCATCCTCGCTGGTCTCGATGCGTAGTGCCACCCCTGTGGCGGGTGTTCGCCGCGAGCGACCACAGGGGCGGCACGACGGCGGCCGCGTCGATCGATACGCCGGGTTGGGTTTACCGTCCAGGCGTTCCCATCGCGACGGTCGAACCCGCGTCGGCCGCCGAGGCGTAGGTGACGCGGCCCGATTCCGGGTTGAAGTAGGCGCGCGGCTGCAGGTTCGGGTTTCGCCCGAAGAAGACAAACTCGTACGCGACACCGTTGATTCCCTGCTGCGCATGCAGGTCGTGCGGCGGGTCGCCCCACAGCACGTACTCGCCCGGTCCATGATCGAAGACCTCCGCCAGTCGCAGCTCGGCGTGATCGGGGTCACTCAGGTCATCCAGGCGTTCCCATCGCCAGTACCGGTTGGTGCCCTCGATCACCGCCGCCACGCCCCACGTGTTGTGGTTGTGGACCGGCGTCGGCGCCTCGTCCGGCAGCCGCAGCAGCATCAGGGCGCCGCGACCGTCGTCGCCCTGATGGAGGATCGTCGCGGTCGATCCGGCGTCGTGGAGCCGCGCCAGCTCGACTGGCGGCAGGATATCCCGCTGGAGCGCGAGCTCCTGCAGCAGGCGGGCGATCTCCGGTCGGTTCTTTCCATCCACATCGGCGTCGAGGAGCGCCAGCGCCCGCTCGTGGAACGCGCGAATCAGGTCCTCTCGTGTCATTGTCGTCATGGTCGCGTCCTTTCATCCTCGTCCGGCCGGTGGCGTCATGCTGGGCGATGGAGATATCGGACCCCAGGGA
>JAEVYR010000303.1 GCA_023392645.1 Chloroflexota bacterium
CCGCGACGAGTCCGGTCTGCCAGGAGGCGTCACCGACGCGCCCCAGCGGGAGCGCGAACTCGCGAATCGCGCCGCGCAGCGCGTTGGACGCCACGGGCTGCGACGGGATGCCGAGCATCCCGCCGACCTGTCCCATCGCGACCTGGATCCCGACGCCGGTGAGGAAGCCGACGAGCACGGTCCGCGAGAGGAAGTCCGCGAGGAACGCGAGCCGGGCCAGCCGCGCGAGGACGAGGAATGCCGCCGCGATCAGCGCGCTCAGGCTCGCGAGTCCCAGCCATTCCGGCGAGTTCGGGGCGACCCCCGCGATCCCGAGGCCGGCGATCCCCGCGTACATGATCGCGGCGGTCGCCGAGTCGCCGCCGACGCCGAGCCGGCGCGACGACCCGAGGAGGGCGTAGGCCACGACCGGAAGAAGCATCGTGTAGAGCCCCGTGACGACCGGCGTCCCCGCGATCCTCGAGTAACCCATGACCTCGGGTATCGCCAGTGCGGCGAGCGTGACGCCCGCAACCACGTCCTGAGCGAGCCAGCGGCGGTCGTACGGCCTGATCCCCTCGGCCACCGGCCAACGTCGACGTCGGCGCCGTGGCGGTGCCGCCTCGGCAGCGCTCGCGTTCATCGAGAGAGTTTCTGCCCGCCGCCTGCGACATTCAACAGCACGAACGCCATCGGCTCAGGTTGTCCGCCGCCGCGGGGTACCGGACCATGAATCTCCGACAGGCAGTGCACCGTGGCGCAGCGTGGGCGGGGGAAACAGCCGTGGCCAAGGACGACAACGGGAAGAAGCGGGTCGACTCGCCGCCGAAGATGCGGCGCAAGGAATACGAGCGGGAGATTGAACGCCTGCACGGCGAGCTGGTGGCGATGCAGGAGTGGGTCAAGGCCACGGGAGCCAAGGTCTGCGTCGTCTTCGAGGGTCGTGACACCGCCGGAAAGGGCGGCACGATCAAGCGGATCACCGAACGGGTGAGCCCGCGCGTGTTCCGGGTGGTCGCCCTTCCGGCGCCGACGGAACGAGAGAAGTCCCAGATGTACCTGCAGCGGTACGTCTCCCATTTCCCGGCCGCCGGGGAGGTCGTGATCTTCGACCGCAGCTGGTACAACCGCGCGGGCGTCGAGCGGGTGATGGGCTTCTGCGAGCCCGCGGAGACCGAACGATTCCTTGCGCTGGCCCCGTTGTTCGAGAAGGCCATGGTGGAATCCGAGATCCTGCTCATCAAGTACTGGCTGGAAGTGAGCCCCGAGGAGCAGACCCGTCGTCTGGAGAGCCGCATCGACGACCCCCGCAAGGTGTGGAAGCTCTCGGACATGGACCTGAAGTCGTACAGCCGCTGGTACGACTACTCGCGCGCCCGGGACGCGATGTTCGTCGCGACCAACACCGCGTGGGCGCCGTGGTACATGGTGAACACCGACGACAAGAAGCGCGCCCGACTCAACCTCATCACCCACCTGCTCAGCCAGGTCCCGTATGAACCCTTGGAACGGCGCGACATCACTCTGCCCGAGCGGCAGGGTTCGGGCGGGTACAAGGAGCCGATGCTCCAGACGCAGCAGATCCCCACGCCGTTCTGACGTCGTCGCTCGGGTGCTCAGGTCAGGATGTTGACGGCACGGGCGACCACGAGTCCGAGCACGGCGATGGAGACCAAGGCCTGGGTCGCCATCGTCACCTTGGCCCAGGGCGCCAGTGGCATCACGTCGGTGGGACTGAACGCCAGCGATGCGGTGAGGCCGAGGTACGCGTAGTCGATGAACTGGGGTCGCCACCCGCGTGGCGCGATCTCCGGGCTGAGCTGCTGTGGAAAGGCCAGGTCGAGGGCCGGCGGCATGTGATGAGCGCGCGCCGCGGCGCCGCCCGCATCGACGAGCCAGTAAAAAAGTGCGAACGCGAGCACGTTGCTTCCCCACACGATGGCCCCGGCCGTGAGCAGCGCGTCCGCCGAGTTCGTCGTCTGGCCGCCGCGGATGAGGACGTCGATCAATCGAACAGTCGTGACGAGCGTGTCCGCCATGACGATCCCCACCACGCAGATGGCGATGGCGCGCAGGAGGGCAGCCCGCGGGCCGATGCGCGCCGGATGTCGCGCGATGAGGATCGCCAGCAGCACCACCTCGACAGCGGGAAGCAACCACCGCGGCGCCAGTCGCATTTCCGGGGGCCGCAGCACCGTCAGCACCATCACGACCAGCACCGCCGCCACGACCGGCCAGCGCGACTCGAGCCGCGCCGGCCGAATCGTGTCCTCATCCGATGTGGTCACCGCTCAGTGCCCGGGCCCGGTCACCATCTTGGCGCGCTCCGAGGGGTGCGCCCGACCCTTCTTGTCGAGGGTGGCGCAGGCGTCCGCGATGTCGCGCGCGAGGGTGTCGACGTGCTCCCGGCTGAGGGTCTCCTTGACCAGCGCACGCATGATCGTGACGTCCTGGGCGTTCGGCGGCAGCGTGTAGGCGGGCACCATCCAGCCGCGTTCGGCCGACAGCTGCCACGCGATGTCGAACTCGTCGAAGCCAGGGTCTCCGGCGAGCCGGAACGCGACGAGGGGGAGCTGCTCCTCGTCCACGCCGATGAGCTCGAACCGGCCCATCTCACGAATCTGCTTGCCCAGCTGCCGGGCGTTCTGCTCCATGTTGCGCATCACGTACGTGTAGCCCGCGCGCCCGTAGCGGACCAGGTTGTAGTACTGCGCGATGACCATCGCCGAGCCGGTGGAGAAGTTCAGCGTGAACGTGGAGTCGGTCTTGCCCAGGTAGTTCTCCTGGAAGACGAGGTCGTCGGGCAGGCACGACGTGTCGCGGAAGATGAGCCACCCGATGCCCGGGTACACCAGGCCGAACTTGTGCCCGGAGGTGTTGATGGACCGCACCTGCTCGAGCCTGAAGTCCCATGGCGAGTCCGGGTAGAGGAACGGCCAGACGAAGCCGCCGCTGGCGCCGTCGATGTGCAGCGGGA